>JAGVUH010000350.1 GCA_019136395.1 Gammaproteobacteria bacterium | reverse complement strand
GCGCCTGGCGCGTCAGCGGCGCTTGATCAGGGTGCCGACCCCTTCGTCGGTAAAGAGATCGAGCAGCAGGGCATGCTCCACCCGACCGTCGATGATGTGGGCGGTGCGCACCCCTGCCTGAACCGCGTCCACCGCGCACTGGATCTTCGGCAACATCCCGCCATGGATGACGCCGGTGCGCACCATCTCGTCGAGGCGGCCCACGTCCAGCTCCGAGACCAGGTTGCCGCTGGAATCCAGTAAGCCCGGGGTATTGGTCAGGAGCATCAGCTTCTCGGCCTTGAGGAACTCCGCGACCTTGCCCGCCACCAGGTCGGCGTTGATGTTGTAGGAGCGGCCATCCGCGCCGACGCCGATGGGGGCGATCACCGGGATGAAGCCCCCCTTGACCAGCATGTCGACGACCCGGACGTCGATGCTCTCCACCTCGCCGACATGGCCGATATCGATGATTTCCGGCTCCTTGAGCTCCGGGGCATCACGGCGCAACAGCAGCTTGCGCGCCCGGATCAGGTCGCCGTCCTTGCCGGTGAGGCCCACCGCCCGGCCACCGTGGCGATTGATGAAATTGACGATCTCCTTGTTGACCTGACCGCCGAGGACCATCTCCACCACGTCCATGGTCTCAGTGTCGGTAACGCGCATGCCCTGGACGAACTCGCTGGCGATCCCCAGGCGCTTGAGCAGGTCACCGATCTGCGGCCCGCCGCCATGGACGATGACCGGGTTGATGCCCACCAGCTTCATCAGCACCACGTCGCGGGCGAAGCCCTCCTTGAGGGCCTGCTCGGTCATGGCGTTGCCGCCGTATTTGATGACCATGGTCTTGCCCTGGAAGCGCTGGATGTAGGGCAGGGCCTCCACCAGCACGCGGGCGATGTTATGGGCACGTTCGAGGGCGATGGTCATCTCGTTTCCTTTAGCTACCACGGGGGTTCATTGGCTGGAATTGCCGGCTGGGACGCCAGATGGCGTGGCAGGCACGGCAAGGTCTTTCATTTTCACGGGGCCTGGCGCGCCGCCACCTGCCAGTTGGCGTGGAAGACGCCCGGGGCGCCTTCCAACTCTAGCTTCAAGGTCGGCCCTTTCCGGATGGCAGGCAGGTTGAACGGTCCCCGGTCATTCACCGCCGTCCGCCGATCCAGGGCGCTCTGGCCGGACATCACCCAGGACCAGATCGCTCGGGCCTAGATCCTCGGGCGGCATCGGTGGGAGCGCTTCCTCCGGGCGGCGGGCGCCGGACTGGGCAACGCGGCGACGAAGCGCCGCCAGGCTGATGAGCAGCGGCCGGATCGCCTCCATCAGAGACCGGGTCTCCGCCAGCCGGGACTGAATCTTGCGGATCGGCCAGGTGTTGGCGGCATCCTCGATCATGGCCCTCAGACCGGCGAAATCGGCGGCCAGGGCCTGTTCCAGCCGGTTAAGCAACAGCCGCATGAGGAAGGCGATCAGGCCCATGACCAGCAGGTAACCGCCCAGGGCGATGAACAGGGGCTTGGGGGCAAGCAGCGACTCGGGGGTCATCCAGGCCGCGACTCGCAGGCTGGTGCCCGGGACGTTGACCCAGAAACTCGGCGCCGCGTCGGGCGCCGGTGACCGAGCCTTGGCGTCCAGGGTCGCGACCTCGATCTCGACCTGCTGCTGGAACTGGAGTTGTCCCCACTTGGGACCCCCGTCCTGGAGAAAGGGCAGCAGGGCCATCGGCAGGGCGACATGCACGACGCCCAGCACCCCCTCCTGGTTCTCGTCCAGAACCGGCGCGGCCACCGCCAGGTGCATCCCGTCCTGCCCGACCAGATGGGCCTCCACCGGGGTCGTGGCCCGTTCCTGCCGCGCGCGATGGACCAGGTCCTTGCCGGCCATGCTGAGGTCCGGGGTGGCGGGTTCGGCCTCGGCCCCCCCGGCCGGCGCACTGGGTACCAGTCGCACCCGGAGGGCCAGGGGAATGCGGCCGGCCATGCGCTGCTCCTCGGCGCTCCGCGCCTGGGGATCGCCCGCCAGCAGGACCTGACGCAGGGCCGGATCGCGAATCACGCGGCGCAGGTCCTCCTGGACCCGCGCGGCGCGCTTGCCCAATTCCTGCGCCACCAGTTCGCTGTAATTATGGGCCTGCATGGCGGCATAGGAGTTTTCCCGCTCGACCCAGAGGTAGAGGCCGACCATGAAGACCAAAAGGATGAGGGGCGCCAACCCGATGAGACAGTTGATCCAGAACTGATGCAGCCCCGGCAGGGCGGCCCTGGGACCCGTCTCGTTCCCCCCCTGATCCAGCGGGCTCCAATCCTGACTCATGGCCTTGACCTCCTGCTTAAGATTCCATTGTTGTTATGAATAAATCCTGGTCGTGACCCCGTTCAGCGCCGGCCGGTATGCCCGAAACCACCCTGGCCACGCAGGGAGGCGGTAAAGGACTCCACCAGCTCGAAGCGCGCGCGCAGCACCGGCACCAGAACCAGTTGGGCGATGCGCTCGCCGATCTCGATGCGGAAGCTGTCCTGGCCCCGGTTCCAGCAGGACACCAGCAGTTCACCCTGATAGTCAGAATCGATGAGCCCGACCAGGTTGCCGAGGACGATGCCGTGGCGATGGCCCAGGCCGGAGCGGGGCAGGATCATGGCCGCCACCCCGGGCGCGCCAATGTGGATGGCCATGCCGGTGGGGAGCAGCTCGGTCGCCCCCGGGGCCAGGTCCAGGGGCGCGGTCAGCATGGCGCGCAGGTCGAGACCCGCGGCGCCCGCCGTGGCATAGTCGGGCAGGGGAAAGTCCCGCCCCAGCCGGGGGTCAAGGATCTTGAGTTGCAGATCGTGCCGCATGGGCCTCCTCGATCAGGTCCGTCAAGGCCTCGGCCAGGCGCGCCTTGGGCATCAGGGGTAACCGGTCCACCCGGCCGTCGCGGCGGATGACGGTCAGGGCATTATCCTCCCGTTCGAAGCCGCCCTGGGTCCCGCCCACCTGGTTGGCGGCGATCATGTCCAGACCCTTGGCCCGCAGCTTGTCCAGGGCCTGTTCCTCGACGCGCTCGGTCTCGGCGGCGAAGCCCACCGTGAAGGGGCCCTCGCGCAAGGCGGCGACGTCGGCCAGGATATCCGGGTTACGCACCAGGCGCAGGGTCAACTCCGCCTGGCCCTTCTTGATCTTGGCCAGGGCCGGTTCGGCCACCCGGTAGTCGGCGACGGCCGCGGTGGCGACGAAGAGGTCCTGGCCGGCGATCCGGCTCATCACCGCCTGATGCATCTCCAGGGCGGACTCCACCCGGACCAACTCCACCCCCGCCGGCGCCGGGAGGGCCGTGGGCCCGCTGACGAGCAGGACCCGGGCCCCCCGGCCCATCAGGGCCTGGGCCAGGGCATAACCCATCCGCCCGGAGCTGCGGTTGCCGACGTAGCGTACCGGATCGATGGCCTCGCGCGTGGGGCCGGCGGTGATCAGCACCTGGCGTCCCGCCAATGCACTTTCGGCGGTCCGGATGGCAGCCCGGTCCCCGGCGGCAGGAGCGGAGGCATCCTGAGCCGCCGCAGCCGCCATCCCGTTGGTCGGCGCGGGTAGTGCGGCCGAACTCGGCTCGGTCGCCAGCTCCCCGCTCGGCTCAGCAAGGGTGGGCGAAACGGTCGTCATCAGGGCCTGCACGATGGCGTCCGGTTCCAGCATGCGGCCGGGGCCGATCTCGCCACAGGCCTGCGCACCGCTGGCGGGGCCAAGGAGACGCACGCCCCGCTCCGCCAGCAAGCGGGCATTGGCTTGAGTAGCGGGGTGCCGCCACATTTGCTGATTCATGGCCGGGGCCAGCACCAGAGGCGCCGCGGTCGCCAGGGACAGGGTGGTCAGCAGGTCATCGGCCATGCCCGCCGCTAGCCGCGCCATCAGGTCGGCGCTGGCCGGGGCCACCAGGACCAGGTCCGCCCAACGCGCCAGCTCGATATGATCCATGCCCGCCTCGGCGGCCGGGTCCAGGAGGTCGAGGCGCACCGGATTACCAGACAGGGCCTGGAAGGTCAGGGGCGCGACAAAGGCCTGCGCCGCCCGCGTCATCACCACCCGCACCTCCGCGCCAGTCGCCCGCAAGCGGCGAGTCAGCTCGGCCGCCTTGTAGGCGGCGATACCGCCGCTGACGCCCAGCAGCACCTGTCGATAAGCCAAGGGATTCACCTGACGCTGAAAAAGCCGCCTGAATGAGGAGAGGATCTGATTGCCAGGGGCGGATTGTACTGCAATGGCCTCTTAGCCCCCATCCCAACCCCCATCTGCGGGAGGTCAAGATGCTTGCCTCAATTTCCCAGTCCCACCAGTCCCCCCGGTCCGCAACCTGACAGTCACCCGCAACGGTCATCGGTCGGGATGACGCGAGACCTTCCCAGAAGACTCGCGGGTCGTTCTCAAGGGTCGTTAGAAGTATCAGCCCCAAGTTATCAGTCAAGCTAGGCCGCCGCCTGGCCGCCGCCTTGCGGGCCCTGGCGGGCTCGCGTAAATTCCGCCCAGGAACGCTATAAACAACAACGAGAACGAAGAGGAGGACCCGAATGAAAATCTTGGAATTGCCCGAAGACGAGCGCCCGCGGGAGAAGCTGATCAAACGGGGGGCCGAGGCCCTGACGGATGCCGAACTGCTGGCAATCTTCCTACGCACCGGCATCCCGGGCAAGAGCGCCATCGACCTGGCGCGCGAACTGCTAGAGGTGTGCGGCGGCCTGCGAGGCCTCTTCTCCGCTGATGAAAGGCGCTTCTGTAAGGAGAAGGGGCTGGGTAAGGCTAAATATGCCTTGCTGAAAGCGGTCCAGGAGATGCAGAGGCGCTACCTGGCGGCCGAGATGGAGCATGGCACGCCCCTCACCAGCCCCGAGACCACCCGCGCCTTCATCAAGACCCGGCTCTACCACTACCCCCACGAGGTCTTCGCCTGCCTCTTCCTCGACAATCGTCATCATGTCCTGCGGTACGAGGAGCTCTTCCGCGGCACCATCGACGGCGCCAGCGTCCATCCCCGGGAGGTGGTGCGACGCGCCCTGGAGCTGGGGGCCGCCGCCGTCATCTTCGCCCACAACCACCCCTCGGGGATCACCGAACCCAGCCAGGCCGACCTGCGCATCACCCAGCGCCTCAAGGACGCCCTCTCGCTAGTGGAGGTGCGCGTCCTCGATCACCTGATCATCGGCGATGGTGATGGCATCTCCTTCGCGGAGCGGGGTCTGCTCTGAGGCGAGCTTGAGCGCGGGGTAGACCCGGCTGCCATCGATCTTCCGGTCGTCGCTCATCACAAGATTGAAATTTTAAGAATGAAGGTGATGATGAGGGCTGTGGATAAGGCTTTTTGGACTGTAAAGTAGAATTTTTTCATATCCTTGCATCACAGGAAGGCCTTGGGGTAAGCCGACCTGATGTTGTTGGCACCCTGTGGAAAAGTCACCGCACATTGGTTGGCCCCGTTTTTGACCACAGCCTGTCCACAGGCTGGCAGCAGGTTAGTCACCGGCCAGGGCCCGGGCTGAAGCAGGGCGATGACCATTGGCCAATGGAGGTTAAAAGGAAGTCAAAAGCCTTGCACCGCCAAGCCGATTCGGGTATTTTTGCCCGTCTTTCATTTTGGTCCGGCCCGCCCAGGAGGCCTGACCCCTGGCCAACCTCAAAGGGAAGCGTCATGTCCAAAGTCTGCCAAGTAACCGGAAAGCGCCCGCTGGTCGGTTGCAACGTCTCCCATGCCCACAACAAGACCAAGCGCCGGTTCCTGCCGAACCTGCACTACCATCGTTTCTGGGTCGAGAGTGAGAAACGCTGGGTGCGCCTGCGTCTGACCACCGACGCCATGCGCCTGATCGACAAGAAAGGTATCGATGCCGTGCTCGCCGACATGCGTGAGCGGGGCGTCAAGGTCTAAGCGAGGAACATTCCCATGGCCAAGGCAGCACGTGACAAGATTCGCCTGATTTCCAGCGCCGGTACCGGTCATTTCTATACGACCACCAAGAACAAGCGCAACATGCCTGCCAAGATGGAGATCAAGAAATTCGATCCCGTCATCCGTCAGCATGTCATGTATAAGGAAGGCAAGATCAAGTAGCCGATCTCGCCGACCCGCAGGCAAGAAAACCCGCTCCGGCGGGTTTTTTTGTGCCTGTCGCTCAGGTATCGCGAACCCCGGCTCTGGCCCCGATCAGGCGCCACGTCGGGGTGAGCAAAAGGGTGACTAAGCCGGGGATAAGCCTGTGGACAACCGTGAATGGATTCACGCCGTCCCGGGAAAACAAACTTATCCACAGGGGATCCACGCCTTGCGGGAGACTTTTCCCGCGGTTGTAGCGATCCCAGCCAGTTGTTCCAGCTTATGATTTAGCCAATACAGGCCTTATCCACAAGCATCATCACCATCTTCATTCTTATATTTCTTTCTTGATTGCGATGAAGCGCGGCCATCCCGTGGGCTACCCGGGTGCCTCCGGGCCGGGACCCTGGCCGGTGAAAGGGGCGCTGGGGAGATTGCTGGCGGTCCTTCCCCCGCGGCGATCAGCGGAAGGTGGGGGGATCGCTATTCAGGCGCCAGCCACCACTCGACTCCTCATAACGCCAGCGCTGATGATCGGTCAGGCTCCGGACGACCTGAGTGTCGTGACGGACGTAATCGATCCGCACCTCCTGTTCGGCCTGATCCTGTTCCTCGTCGACCAGCAAGGCGGGTTGCACGACCTCATAGGCGGTCACGCGAATGTGCTTCAGGGTCAGTTGCTCCGGGGAAAGGCGACTCCGAACGACGGGTGCCAGGTAATTCCAGGCCGTCTCCGGGTAGCCCCAGCGCAGGGCATTGCCATAGGCGGTGGTGGCGGTCTCCAGGCCGCGGGCCTTCTTCTCCCTCTGTACCTTGCCGCAGCCGGCGGTGACGAGCAGTGCGAGGGCCATCATCAGGGCCAGCCCTTTGTTGATCGGCATGGTGCTTACTCCTCGGATCCTGTGGATCCGGCGGGAATCGATATTGGTTTTTCCCGGCCCTTCCCGGCCCTTCCCAGCCAGGCCAACATTGAAGGACAGTGATTGTTAAGTCGGCGGCTGGAATCACTTTAGCAGGGGAGGACGACAGCCGCCTTCTAGCTGCCAGCAAGTGGTCCTCACGCCGGATGCCGTGAGAATGAGAGGGTTTGCGGCTGGTCAACGAGACGCGGGATGAAATCTACCTGGTTGCGGACCGGGGTAGATACAGCTTATGGCAGGATGCGCCCATCCTCCATGTGGACGACCCGATCGGACAGGTCACCGATGCGCGGATCGTGGGTGACGATGATCGCTGCCCGCCCCTGGTCGTGGACCAGTTCGGCCAGGAGCCTGACCACGGCCCGGCCATTGGCGGAGTCCAGGGCGGCGGTGGGCTCGTCAGCCAGCAGGATGGCCGGGTCCCCCGCCAGGGCTCGGGCGATGGCGACGCGCTGCTTCTCCCCCCCCGAGAGCTGGCGGGGATAGTTGCCCAGGCGCTCGCCCAGGCCGACCCGCCGCAGCAGTTCCCGACCTTCCTGGAGATCGCGCCCCTTCAGCTCCAGGGCCAGTTGCACGTTTTCCAGGGCGGTCAGGGCGGGAAAGAGGTTGTAGCTCTGAAAGATGAAGCCCATGCGCGTCAGGCGGAGGTGGGACA
>JAGVUH010000673.1 GCA_019136395.1 Gammaproteobacteria bacterium | reverse complement strand
GTGCTGGGGGGTGATGGTGGCGGCCAGGGTCGGCGGCCCCTCCCGGACCAGGTCGGCGGCATCCGCCGTGGTGATGTGTTCGAAGACCAGGCGTAGCCCGGGAAAGTCCCGGAGCAGGGGTAAGAGGGCGTCGTCGATGAAGCGCCGCTCGCGGTCGAAGACATCGACCTCCGCCGCCGTCGCCTCGCCATGCACCAGCAGGGGCATCCCCACCCGCTCCATCGCGGCCAGGACGGGATAGATGTTCTCTAGCCGGGTGACGCCATTCTCGGCGTTGGTCGTGGCCCCGGCCGGGTAGAGCTTGGCGGCGAAGACGATCCCCGAGTCCCGGGCCTGGCGGATCTCCGCCGGTGCCAGGCTGTCCGTCAGATAGAGGGTCATGAGGGGGGTGAAGTCCAGCCCCGCCGGCAGGGCGGCCAGGATCCGCTCCCGGTAGGCCTGGGCCAGGGCCGTGGTCACCACCGGTGGCTTGAGATTGGGCATGACGATGGCCCGGGCGAAGCGGCGGACCGTGTGGGGCAGCACCGCGGCCATCTCGGCCCCGTCACGCAGGTGCAGGTGCCAGTCGTCCGGGCGGGTGAGGGTGAGGGTGTCAGTCATGGGGATGGCAGGATTGGGGGCGGTGATGGAGCGATTGAGCTAACGGCTCTCTGGGTGGTTTTCAGGGAAGTGGGGATGGTCCCAAGGAAATTGGGTGGAGTGAAACAGGCCGGGGCGACCAATGGCCGCCCCGGGAAACATGGCGAGGACCCGATCTGGCTCCGCTGGTCGCCAGGTCGGGGCGGTTGGCGTTCCTTATTTGGACGAGCCCCCCGCGGCACTTGCCGGGGTGGCGGCGGGTTCGGCGCTGGCCTTGTTGCCAGTCTTGGCCTTGCAGTAAGCGGCTACGGCCTTGCCATCGGAACGGGTATAGCCCTTGGTCCAGGTACAGGCTGGGTTGCCCGCGCAGGCGGTTTCTTCAAGTCCCTTACAATCCGATGCTGCCTGGATCGACATGGAAGAGAGGGCGAAAACGGCGGCCAGAGCAGCGGAACAAACGGTGTTGGTCATTAGCTATATCTCCAGAAATAATAAATAGATAAATACAACCCTGTTGGTGAGTACTACCTTATCCCACGTCGCGAAGCTTAAGTGAACGACCCCGCAATTTTCCAATAATTATTGTTTATTGAGCTCGATGCCGGCCGTCCTCCGCGCCGCCGCCAGGCGCAGGTAATTGCGGTGCAGACGGTCCGTATGCCCCCGCAACGCCTCAAGATCGCCATCGTTCGCGATCAGATCGTCCGCCCCGGCGCGGCGGGTGGGGCGACTCACCTGAGTGGCGATGATCTGGCGCACCTCGGCCTCGCTGAGGCCATTGCGTCGCATGACCCGGGCAATCTGCTGGTCCTCGGGCAGGTCTACCACCAGGATGCGGTCGGCGATATCCGTCCAGCCGGTCTCGAACAGCAATGGAATCACCAGCACGGCATAGGCGGCCTCGACCTGACGCAGTTCCGCCGCCAGGCGGGCGCGGATGAGGGGATGCAGGATCGCCTCCAGCCGGCGGCGCGCCCGGGGATCGGCGAAGGCCAGGCGGCGCATGGCGGCTCGGTCCAGGCCGCCGTCCGCGGCGATCACCCCGGGGCCGAAGGCGGCGGCGATGGCGGGCATGGCCTCGCCATCCGGCTGGGTGAGGGCATGAGCGAGCAGGTCGGTATCGATGACCGCGGCCCCCAGTTCCGCCAGGCGGGTGGAGACGCTGGTCTTGCCGCTGCCGATGCCGCCGGTCAGGGCCACCACCAGCGCTGGGCGGTCCGGGGCCGGCATCGCTCAGCCCAGTCCCGACCAGCGCAGATAGGACCCGCTGATGGAGTCGCCCCAGAGCAGGGCGATCCAGCCGGCGGCGGCCAGATAGGGGCCGAAGGGCAGGGGGGTGTGACGGTCCCGGCCGCTGCGGGCCAGCAGGATCATGCCGATGACGGCGCCGACGACGCTGGACAGGATCAGGATCAGAGGCAGGGCCTGCCAGCCGAGCCAGGCGCCAAAGACAGCGAAGAGCTTGAAGTCGCCATAGCCCATGCCCTCCCGGCCGGTTGCCAGTTTGAAAAGCTGGTAGACGGTCCAGAGAAAGAGGTAGGCCAGGGCGGCGCCCAGGATCGCCTCGCTGGGGCTGACGAACCAGTGGGCCAGGCTGATCAGCAGTCCCAGCCAGAGCAGGGGCAGGGTGATGTTGTCCGGCAGGAGCTGGGTGTCGAGGTCGATGAAGGCCAGGGTGATCAGGCCCCAGGTCAGCAGGAGGGCGGCCGCCGCCTCCCAGGTAAGGCCCAGGCGCCAGACGACCAGCACCGAGAGCAGGGCGGTGAGGGCCTCGACCAGGGGGTAGCGCGGGCTGATGGGCTGCTGGCAGGCCGAGCAGCGCCCGCGCAGGAGCAGGTAGCTCAGCAGGGGGATGTTTTCCGTGGCCCTGATCCGGTGGCCGCAGTGGGGGCAATGGGAGCCGGGCCTGGCGAGGGAAAGGGGTGTCGCGGCTTCCGTCGGGGAGGCAGTGGGAGGGACCGTGGCGGAGGCCATGGAGGGGGCTGTCGGCGGCGTCTCGGGAGAAAACCCAGGGGATACCCCGGCAGAGGCCGAGGAAGTGGCAGGGTGGGTGGCCGTCTGGCCCGCCGCCGCCTCAGCCTGGGACTGGGCCAGGTGCGCGCATTCGCGCCGCCACTCCTCCTCCATCATCAACGGCAGGCGATGAATGACGACATTGAGGAAACTGCCCACCGCCAGGGCGAAGAGGGCGACGACGGCATAGAGCAAGGGCGGGGTCTGGATGAGGAGGTCGAGGGCTGACATGGGCTGTCCTCAGGGGCGGATCGTCTTCAGGTACGGCGTTGTGACCGGGAGGGGCAAGGGACCGCCGGGCTCATCATTCCTTGGTCACGCGGTTGACTTCCTCAAGGGTGGTGATGCCCGACTTGACCTTGCGCAGCCCGGATTGCCGCAGGTCGAGGATGCCCTCCAGCCGCGCCTGCTCCGCCAGTTGGATGGCGTTGCCCCCCTCCATGATCAGGCGCCCCATGGCATCGGAGACGGGCATGACCTGATAGATACCAATACGCCCGCGATAGCCCTGGTGGCAGTGTTCACAGCCCACCGGCTTGTAGATGGTGAGGCCCTCCTCGATCTCCGCCGGGGTGAAGCCCTCCTCCAGCAGGGCGTTGCGTGGGATCTTGTCCGGTTTGCGGCACTTGCGGCAGAGGCGCCGCACCAGGCGCTGGGCCATGATCAGCAGCACCGAGGAGGCGATATTGAAGGGCGGCACGCCCATGTTGGCCAGGCGGGTCAGGGTCTGGGGGGCGTCGTTGGTGTGCAGGGTGGACAGCACCAGGTGGCCGGTCTGGGCCGCCTTGACCGCGATCTCCGCCGTCTCTAGGTCGCGGATCTCACCGACCATGATGATGTCCGGGTCCTGACGCAGGAAGGCGCGCAGGGCGGCGGCGAAGGTCAGGCCCGCCTTGGGGTTCATGTTGACCTGATTGATCCCCGGCACCTGGATCTCCACCGGGTCCTCGACGGTGGAGATATTCACGTCCGGCTGGTTGAGGATGTTCAGGCCGGTGTAAAGGGAGACGGTCTTGCCCGAGCCCGTGGGACCCGTGACCAGGATCATGCCGTAGGGTTTGTGGATGGCTTTGAGAAAGGCGTTCTTTTGCTCCTCGTCGAACCCGAGCTCCTCGACGCCCACCAGGGTGGCCCCGGTCTCCAGGATACGCAGCACCACCTTCTCGCCGTAGAGGGTGGGGAGGGTATTGACGCGAAAGTCGATGTCCCGGGTGCGGCTGAGTTTGAGCTTGATGCGCCCATCCTGGGGCACCCGGCGCTCGGCGATGTTCATGCGCGACATGACCTTGAGCCGCGCCACCAGGCGGTGGGAGATGTTGACCGGCGGCGAGGCCACTTCGTGCAGCATGCCATCCTGGCGGAAGCGGATGCGGAAGGTCTTCTCGTAAGGCTCGAAGTGGATGTCGGAGGCGCCGCTGGAGATGGCGTCGACGAGGATCTTGTTGATGTAGCGCACCACTGGCGCCTCATCCACGTTGAGCTCCTCTTCCGCGCCCTGGTGCTCCTCTGAAGCCACCTGTTCGAGATTGACCAGGTCGGAGGCCATGATCTGGCCCATGACCGAATGCTCGGACTCATGGAGGCGGTTGATGGCCTTCTCCATGGCCAGCGCCAGCTTGTCCTCCTCCACCAGCACCGCCTCGGTGGTCAGGCCGGTGTTGAAGCGGATCTCGTCCAGGGCCTCGTGGTTGGTCGGATCGGAGAGGGCGACGAAGAGACGGGTCCCGCGGCGGTGGATCGGCAGGGCGCGGTGCTTGATCACCAGCCGCTCGTTGACCAGTTCTAGGGGCAGGGTGGCGACATCGATCGCGCCCAGGTCCAGGAGGGGGACGCCCAACTCCTCGCAGGTCACCAGGGCGATGCGGCGGCCGTCGAGGATCTTCTCCTCGACCAGGTGCTGGACGAAGGGCTTGCCCCGGCGGGCGGCGTCGGCGAAGGCGCCCTGGGCGCGCGCCTCCGTCAGCAGCTTTTCCCGGACGAGGCTGGAGGCGAGGCCGGAGAGGGGTGGGGGGGCGGGGCTGGCCATGGGGTCAAGGAAAGAAGAAACGCGGGCGTCGCGCGGTTTCGCACCAACCGCCCCAGGCCGGCTCAGGCCCTGGGGGGTTGGCCGGGGGGGCGAGCCCCCTAGCGATTGACCGAGAAGGCCAGGCGCACGTTGTTGGCCACCAGGCCGTTGTCCTTTTGCTCGCTCTCGTTGAGATAAAACTCCAGGACGGTCTCCCGGTTCATGAGCATGTCCTCCGTCACCTCGTCCGCCACCTCGTTAGCATGGCAGAAGACGCTGGTGAAGGGCGAGCCCTCATCCCGGGGATCGGTGATCCACAGGTTGGAGGAGATCTCGTTCATGAAGCGCAGGAAACCGTAACCCTTCTCCGGGAACCACTTGGTGCAGACGCCACGCACGCAGGAGCCGGGCTTGCCCCACTCGTTGCGCGGCTCGTAGGAGATGGGCAGCAGGTCCGGGATCATGTAGCCGGAGTAATAGGCGTCCACCTCCTGCTGAAGCTGGCGGGAGACATTCTTGAAGCCGATGAGCTCCACCCGGCAGCCATTGTTCTGCAGGGCATTGACCACCTGCAGGAAGTCGCCGTCGCCGGTGACCAGCAGGACCTGGTCGAGCTTGCCGGCCTGAAGCATGGCGTCCACCGCCATGTCGAGATCGGCGTTGGCCTTGGTGGTGACGTTACCGCTGTCATCGGTATAGCGGCGCACGTACTTAACAGTGATCTTCCAGCCAAAATCACGCACCATCTGCTGATAGGCGCGGGACTTCTTGGCGTATTCCGGGTCTTCGCGGGCGCGCTCCAGGTCGAAGGCCAGATAGGTGTTGAGGCGCTGAATGATGCCCTCATCGCGCGCGGCGAAGCGGCGCAGGACGTCATAGCGCATTTGGTAGCCGCCGTTGTAGCGGACGTTCTCGGCGTCGACGAAGACGCCAATTCGCATCTGTGAGTTCAAAATAAGCCTCTTGAAACAAAAGCGACGGGGCGCGTTCTCGGCAACCCCGTCGAAGTCTGGGTACTTAAGGATTCTTCCCTGGTCAAGCGTTGGTTCACAACGGGGCCGGCGGATGCTCCCTCGGACTGATAATCACCCCGGGCCCATGGGTTGATTGGCGGCCCTGGTGGAGGTCCACCAGGGCCCCGGGATGGCCTTAGCGGTTGGCCCGGTTCTCGATCAGCTCGTTGACCACCGTCGGGTCGGCCAGGGTCGAGGTATCGCCCAGGCTGTCGATCTCGTTGGCGGCGATCTTGCGCAGGATGCGGCGCATGATCTTGCCGGAGCGGGTCTTGGGCAGGCCGGGGGCCCACTGGATGAGATCGACGATGGCGATGGGGCCGATCTCACCGCGCACCAGGGCCACCAGTTCCTTCTTCAACTCGTCGGTACCCTCGACCCCGGCCATGGGCGTGACGTAGGCATAGATGCCCTGGCCCTTGATGTCGTGGGGGTAACCGACCACCGCGGCCTCGGCGACCTGCGGGTGCAGGACCAGGGCGGACTCGATCTCGGCGGTACCCAGGCGGTGACCGGAGACGTTGAGCACGTCGTCGATGCGGCCGGTGATCCAGTAGTAGCCATCCTCGTCGCGGCGGGCACCGTCACCGGTGAAGTACTTGCCGGGATACTGCTTGAAGTAGGTGTCAATGTAACGCTGATGGTCGCCATAGACGGTGCGCATCTGCGCCGGCCAGGGCTGGGTGATGACCAGGGCGCCCTCGCCGGCGCCGTTGACCGGCGTACCCTCCGCCGGGTCCACCAGGGCCGGGACCACGCCGAAGAAGGGGCGGGTAGCCGAGCCGGGCTTGAGGGGGGTGGCGCCGGGCAGGGGGGTGATCAGGTGGCCGCCGGTCTCGGTCTGCCACCAGGTGTCGACGATGGGGCAGCGCTCGTCGCCGACCACGCGGTGGTACCACTCCCAGGCCTCGGGGTTGATGGGCTCGCCCACGGAACCCAGGATCCGCAGGCTCTGGCGGGAGGTGGCCTTGACCGGGTCCTCGCCGGCGCGCATCAGCAAGCGGATGGCGGTGGGGGCGGTGTAGAAGATATTGACCTGGTGCTTGTCCACCACCTGCCAGAAGCGGGACATGTCCGGGTAGTTGGGGATGCCCTCGAACATGACGGAGGTGGCGCCGTTGGCCAGCGGGCCGTAGACGATGTAGGTGTGGCCCGTGACCCAGCCCACGTCGGCGGTGCACCAGTAGATCTCACCCTCCTGGTAGTCGAATGTGTACTTGTGGGTCATGGCGGCAAAGACCAGGTAGCCGCCGGTGGTGTGCAGGGCACCCTTGGGCTTGCCGGTGGAGCCAGAGGTGTAGAGGATGAACAGCGGGTCCTCGGCGTCCATGGCTTCGGGCGCGCAGACCGGGTCGGCGGCGGCCATGGCCTCGTGGTACCAGACGTCGCGGCCCTCGGTCCAGGCGACGCTGCCGCCGGTGCGCTGAACGACGATGACGGAGTGGACGTTGGGGCACTCGTTGAGGGCGGTGTCGGCGTTCTTCTTCAGCGGCACGTTGCGGCCGCCGCGGACGCTCTCGTCGGCGGTGATGATGACGCGGCAATCGGCGTCGAGGACGCGGTCACGCAGGGAGTCGGGGGAGAAGCCACCAAAGACGATGGAGTGGACGGCGCCAATGCGGGTGCAGGCGAGCATGGCCACCGCCGCCTCGGGGATCATGGGCAGATAGATGCAGACCCGGTCACCCTTCTTGACGCCCTTGGCCTTCAGGACATTGGCCAGCTTGCAGACGTCGGCGTGCAGTTCCCGATAGGTGATCTTCTTGTCGACGTTGGGATCGTCGGCCTCCCAGATGATGGCGACCTGATCGCCACGACTGTCCAGGTGCCGGTCGAGGCAGTTGGTAGCTGTAGTTCATCACCTTGTCGAAGGGCTTGCTCCAGGTGACGAATTGGTTCGCCTGCTCGGCCCAGAAGCCGTTGGGGTCGTCGATCGACCGCTGGTACATGGCCGCGTATTGTTCGGCGTTGATGTGGGCCTTGGCGGCGATGTCCGCGGGAACCGGGTAGGTCTTGATCTCCGACATGGGTACCATTCTCCTGATCTGAGGGGGTGAGTGAAAACCGCCCGACGGGCGAGGCCCGGGGCGGAAGAGCTAGACCCGATGAACGGCCGTTCGCGGCGGTTCAGCCGGGATGGGTGAGGCAGCGGGCGCCTCTTGTTCTGGTTTGCACGGGGCGGCGGTCAGGCCGTCCGGATGTTCCTCGTCTCCTCCGAACCCTAGTGGATCGGCGAAAGGTCCAAATTGTCCGCCGCTCAGGGGCGGAGGCGGGGACAAAACGCCTCACGCAACGAAGCGAATCAAGTTTAAACCCTTGTCAGGACCTTCGCTAGCACTTCGCCAGCAGCACTTCGCCGGCCTGGCAGCGGGGGCCGTCAAGTCCGGGATCACACCAGGAATTCCCGCAGGGGGACCCCGTGGCCGCTGTCGCGATGGGCGGCCTGGGCGAGGAAGATCTCCCCGGCGGCCAGGGCGTCACTCAGGGCGTTGTGGGCGCCGTAGCGGGGCAGGTTGTAGCGCGCGCCCAGGGCATGGAGGCGCAGGTCCTTGCCTTTGAAGGGGATCTGGCGGCTCTGGAAGTGGCGTAGGGCGATGGCCTGGGTGTCGACGATGGGCGCCAGCAGGGGGCCGCCAAAGAGGCGCCGGCAGGCTAGATCGATGAAGGCCTCCTCGATCAGGGAATGATGGGCGAGCAGGACCTTGCCCTTGAGGGCGATAAGGAATTCCGCCAGGACCTCTTCCAGGGGCGCCCCGGTGGCGGCCTGGTCGTCGGTGATCTGGTGGATGACGGCGCTGGCCTCGGGGATCGCCTGCTTGGTGTGGACCAGGCGATGGCGGGCGCTGGCCAGATCCAGGTGATCGCCGGGGAGGTTCAGGTAGCCAAAGCTGAGGATATGGTCCTTCTTGCTGTCCAGGCCGGTGGTTTCCAGATCGACGGCCAGGAACTCCACCCGGCGGTAGTCCGTCGCTGGGTCCGGAAAGGGGGCCGCCAGATAATCGCGCAAGGGCCCCGGGGGGACCCGGCGCAGGTACCAGCGGCGGCGAAACTCGAGGGTAAAGGGCCAGATCATGGCGGCCTAGCCAAAACGCCCGGCCTGGTAGCGCTGTTCCAGGGTGTCCTGGAGGGAATTGATCATGGCGAAGGCGTCCTTGAGATGACCACGCTCCAGGCGCGACAGGGAATCCGGCGACAGGTAGTTGTCGGCCGGTCTGCCCTGGCGTAGTTGTTCGGCCTGATGGCGCAGGCGCAGGGCACCAATGAATTCGAAGGCGTCGATCAGGTTATCAGCGCCCTCCTGGCTCACCGCCTTGGACTTGGCGGCCTGCTGCAGACGTTCCAGGGTGTTGACCGCGGGCTGACCGGTGCTCAGGGCGTAGACCCGGGCCAGGTCAATGATCGGGACGATGCCGCGGTGCTTGATGTCCAGGGTGTGGTCATGCTCGCCGCCGCTGATCAGGACGAAGTTGCGGAAGAAGCCCAGGGGCGGGCGGTGCTTGAGTGCGTTGGCCACCATGTAGGCGATGAAGATGCGGTTGGCACGACACAGGTCGAGGATGTACTCCTGAAGTTCCTCGAACATGCCGTCGGGATCGTGGATCGGCCGCATGTCGAAGAAGATGCTCGAATGCATCAGGGCCAGGGGCTCGGGTTTCTCGATCCAGGTGTTGAAATACTTGCGCCAGATGCGCAGGGGCTGGCGCCACTTGGGGTTGGAGGCCATGACCTCGCCGGGGCAGTAGACGTAGCCGCAGGCGTTGAGGCCATCATTGACGAAGCGCGCCAGGGCGGCGAAGTAGGCGTCATCCTCCGGCCGCATGTGGTCGGCGATGAGCAGGGCGTTGTCCTGATCGGAGTGGGAGGACTGCTCGCGCCGGGCCTGGGAGCCCGCGGTCATCCAGGCATAGGGCACCGGCGGTGGGCCCAGTTCCGCCTCCGCCATCTCCAGCAGGCGGGTAGTGATGGCGTCGGTGACGGCGCTGACCGCCTGGCCGACCTGGTCGGTGGTAGCGCCGCTGTTGACCAGATGGACTTGCAGGTCCGTGATCTTGCCGCTGAGGGTGACCAGGGCCTCCAGGTCCCCGGCTTTACGGATGTCACCGACCATGTAGACCGAGTTGGCGCTTTGGAAGCGCACCAGGTCCGAGGTGGAGAGCATGCCGATGACCTTGCCGTCCTCCAGCACCGGCAGGTGGTGGACGTTCAGCCGCGTCATGGTGATGAGGGCGTGAAAGGCCAGGGTGCCGCTGGTGATGGTGTGGAGGTTGGCGGTCATGATGCGGCTGACCGGTTCCTCGAAGGAGAGACCGGCGGCGATGCAACGACTGCGCAGGTCCCGGTCCGTGACCAGACCCGCCAGGCGCTCGCCCTCCATGATGAAGATGGAGGAGACGCGGAATTCGGTCATAAGGCGGGCGGCCTCACGGATACTGGCCTCGGGAGGGACGCTGATGACCTTGCGGCCGGCGACGAAATCGCGGATGTTGACCGTCAGCAGGTTGCCACCGCTGGTGATCTGGTCGGTCTGAACCAGGTTGAGGGCCTTGCGCAGCCGGTCGCGTTGGGAATGATCGAAAAAGGCGGCAAAATCCGGGTACTCGTCCCGCAGGCGGCTCAACTCGGCGCAGGGCAGCAGGTAGCAGAGGGTGTCCTCGACGGTAGTGCCGGTGAATTTGAGGCCCATCTCGGCCGCCTGGCAGTCCATGGCGCACAGGTCGCCCTCGGCGAGTTTGCTGACCAGGTCGCCGCTGGGATTGCACAACTCCACCGCCCCCCGGCGGAGGATGTACAGATAGGGCTGATCCGGGTCCTTGGGGGGGAAGTCCACCCCGCGTCGAAAATAACGGACCTTCAGCTTTTGGGGCAGGCGGTCCAGCACCCCGGCGGGCAGGAGGGCGAAGGGGTGGTAGTTGGCCAGGAAATCACGGATTTCGAGCAGTTCCACGTCCATGGTTCAGGTCCGGGAAGCGGGAAGAAGCGGCAACCATACACGAAGAGGGTTACGGCGTGCCACCGCGGGTGAATGGTTAGGCGGGAGGCAAGGCGATGGGCCGTGCCACCCGCCGGCGGCAGGTGCCGCCGGCAAGGTTGAGCGTGCCGGGTCTAGCCGGTTTTGGTGGGGGTGCCGGCGGTCCGGGGCGCGGGTTTACGGGCGGGCGCGGCCTTCGCAACCTCGGCACCCGGCTCGGCGGCGCTGGCCGGGGCCGAGGGCTCCGCGGTCTTCAGCGCCTCGGCGGGGGAATCCGGGGTGAGCAGGTTGCCACTCCCCGCCGCGAGGGTCTTGGCACGCTCCACGGCCTCGCGCGCCATGTTCTCCGCGGCATTCAGGCGCTCCTGGGCCTGGCGCGCCTCTTCCAGGGCGCGGGCGGCCTCGCTCTGCTCCTTGGCGCTGGCCTGGGCCAGGGCCTGGGCGGTGCGCGCCTGGGCCTCGGCCGTCTTTGCCTGGGCCCGTGCCGTCTCCGCCTGGGCGGCGGCGGTCTCCGCCTGGGCCTGGGCTTCCTTCTCCAGCAAGGCCTGGGCATCGGCGATCTTCCGGGCGGCCTGGGCCATGATCTCCTGGCGGGCCTGCTCGATCTCCTGGTGGGTCGCCTCGCGGATGGTGGCGATCTCCGCCTGGGCCTCGGCCTTGACCCGGTCGATCAGGGCCTGGGCCTCGCGGCGGGTCTGATCGGCGTGCTCGCGGCTCTCGCTGGCCTGCTTGAGGGCATTCTGGACCTCGGCCTGGGCCTGGGCGGACTTGGCCTGGGCCTCGGCCTGAAGTTGCGCCGCCAGGGCCTCGGCCTTGGCGGCGCGGGCGCGGGCGGTGGCGGTCTCGGCCTGGGCCTCGGCCTGGGCCCGGGCGACCTTTTCCTGCGCCTGTGCGACCTCTACCTGGGTTCGGGCGGCCTCGGCCAACTCCCGGATCAGGGATTCCAGTTGCTTGATGGGTTTTTCGTTGGGGGACATGGGTGCTCCTCGTTCTAGGGTAGGGGCCAGGGTCCAGCCGGCCCGACTGAAGGGCGCGGCGGCTACTCGCTCCGGGGAGTCTGTAGGTACCCACCACGTTCAGCGGTCACGATGGCTGAAGACCTGCCTGTGATGCTCATGGACAGCGGTATTGGAGTCCGGGCGGCACGCCCCCGGGGGGCCGGCGCCGTTTCGGTCTCGGGTGGAAGGATGTGGCAATGTTACGGGATTTTGACGGCTGTTTGCGAACAATCGCTGCCAGTTACCTCCCGATTGCCATCAATTGCCGGCCAGTCGATCCAGGGGGTGGCCGGCCGGCCTCCCCAAAAAAAACCCCGCCGAAGCGGGGTGAGGTCAGGCCCGGGACCCTCGCGGGTCCCAGGTGGCTGAAAACGCGCGGACCTAGATCAGCCCGCCGGGAAGGTGAAGAGACCCTGCGGTTGTTAGTGGCCGGTGGCCGCCCCGGCGCCCTTGGGCACGCGGATGTCCTCCACCAGGTGCTGGATGTGCTCCGGCGGCGCGGCGGTGGAGCGGGAAACCATGAAGGCGACCACGAAGTTCACCAGGGCGCCGATGGCGCCGAAGGCCTCCGGGGAGATACCCATGAACCAGTTGGCGGGGATATTGGCCGCCATTTCCGTGCCCTTGACGAAGAACCAGCCCTTGAACCAGAAGATGTAGATCAGGGTGGTGCTCAGGCCGGCGATCATGCCGATGATGGCGCCCGGTCCATTCGCCCGTTTGTCAAAGATGCCCATCATCAAGACCGGGAAGATGGAGGAGGCGGCCAGGCCGAAGGCCAGGGCCACCACCTCCGCCGCGAAGCCCGGTGGATTGATGCCCATGTAGCCCGCA
>JAGVUH010000045.1 GCA_019136395.1 Gammaproteobacteria bacterium | reverse complement strand
GATGCGCTCCTTGGCGGCATGGTATTCCGCTCCATGAAGCAGCCGGCTGGCGAGGGCCAGGTCCGGCTCACCCACCAGGGTGAACTGCCCCGCGGCATCCTGGAATTGACCCTTGACGGCGTGAAAGGCGATGGCCTCCAGGCGCGTCAGGTCGTCGGAGACCTGCTTGGCCCTGACCAGGTGCGCCCGCTCCTCGGCGGTGAGGCCCAGTTCCCCCATCCGCGCTTCCAGGGCATAGGTCTCCCCCGCCTGGTCCAGGTCGGCGACCCCCGCGGTGACCTGGTCCCAGAAGAAGGGACCATAGTCCCGAGGTCGGGGCCGCTTGCCATCCCGGATCGCCAGAATGGCCTGAAAGTAGTTCTCATAGCGCGTGTCCGCGGTAGCCGCGTAGGTCCGCGCGAAGCGCGTCAGGTCATCGGAGGACTGCTTTAGCTCGTTCGCCAGCTTGAGCGAGGCGCCAGAGCTTTGGGCGAAGGCCATGAGCGCCTGCTCGTCCCGCAGGAGCAAGCCAACGGCGATCCCCCCAGGACCCCTAGTAACAGGACCAGGCTACCGAGCCCCAGGGCCAGCAAGGGGGCCTGAGCGAAGGCTAGCGCGTGTGGATCGAGCATGGCTCGGTTTCTCCCTCCAGCACCTGATCGCCCAAGGCGGGACCTTGGTCTGTGCTATCTGATGGTGTCATCTTCCGGGCCCCGGGTGGGGTCAGTCGGTTCGGCAAGACAGACAAGATTGCGCCCGCCCGCCTTGGCCGCATAGAGGGCATGATCCGCCCGCGAGATCCAACTCTCACTGCCCTCACGCATCCCCAGGGCGGCCACGCCGAAGCTGGCCGTGACCTGGCCCACCTCCGGGAACGGATGGTCGGCGATCAACCGGCGCAGTTTTTCCCCGACGCTGAGGGCGGCATCCGCGATCGTATGGGGCAGCAGCAAGATAAACTCCTCACCCCCCCAGCGCGCCAACACATCGCCTACCCTCAGGTTGGACTGGACCAGCCGGACAAATTCCACCAACACCTGGTCACCGACATGATGCCCATAGCGATCATTGATGGCCTTGAAGTGGTCGATGTCGAAGATCAGCAGGGCCAGGGGTTCGGCGTAGCGCCGCGCCCGGGCCAGGGCGACCTCGACCACCTCTTCGAAATGCCGTCGGTTCCAGGCGGAAGTCAACGGGTCCGTGGTGGCGAGTTTGGTCAGTTCCTCATTGGCCTGCACCAGCCGCTGATTGGCGATCTCGGCGTCATCGCGCGCCTGTTTCAACGCCCGTTCGTAGTGCTTGCGCAGGGCAATATCCTCTTCGAGTGCCTGTTGGGTGATGCGTAAGTCGTACTCGAAGCGCTGGGCATTCATGACAATCTGGCCAAGCGTGACCAGCAGCATGCGCACGATCAGCGGGATCAGAAATGACGCGTGCAGAACCGAACCGGGGTCAAAGCCAGGAAGAGGCAGGGATTCCGGCATGACCATCACGGCGTACCAGAGTCGGCTGAGATTGAACACCGCGAAGGCACCCCAGAGCCCGGCCAGCACCCATTCAACGGCGCCGAAAAAGGCGGGGCGCCGTCTCGCCAGCAGCCAGACCAACCAGATATCGAGCCCGCCGGCATAGAGTGAAATGAGGGCGATGCGGGCGTTGAGACTGGGCGCGGCGTAGAGAAAGTACGCCATCAGGACACAAAAGGAGAGCGCGGCGAACAACCCCCAACGCCAGGGGTAGGGTCGTTCATCGCGAAACCGTCGCGTCCCCTGCACGTAGAGCATCAGCTCCAGAAGAAAGAAACAGCCGGGCAGAATGATGGCCACCCACAGGGGAGCCAGGTCCCGGCTGAGAATAAAGAGGACGGCCAGGGTGTGGAAACCGGAGCCGGCCAGCCAGTAACCAAAGCCGGGGTAGGTTCGCCGGGTCCAGAAGACCAGTGCCATGCCCAGGCTGGTGGTCAGGGCGACCACCAGGGCGGCGATGATCAGCGTTTTGGTATCCATTCGGCCTCGGCGGATCTTAGGGTCCCCCTCAGGTTCAGGGGGTGGCGGCGATGGGGTGGCGGCGATTTTGGCCTGGCCGCCCGAAGCTCAGGGGAATTCTCCAGCCACCGGAGGCCGAGGAACGAGGAAGATCCCTTCCTGTTAAGGCCGTTTAAGGCCCTGCCCCGACCTCCAGGCAGACATACTTGATCTCAAGATATTCATCGATACCGTAGCGGGAGCCCTCGCGACCCAGGCCCGACTGCTTGACGCCGCCGAAGGGGGCGATGGCGGTGGAGACCAGGCCGGAGTTGACCCCCACCATGCCATACTCCAGGGCCTCGGACACCCGCCAGGCGCGGGCCAGGTCCCGGGTGTAGAAGTAGGCCGCCAGGCCGAACTCGGTGGCGTTGGCCAGGGCGATGGCCTCCGCCTCGGTAGCGAAACGAAACAGGGGCGCCACCGGGCCGAAGGTCTCCTCCCGCGCGATCAGCATCTCCGGGGCCAGGTCCGCCAGCACCGTCGGCTGAAAGAAGGTCCCCCCCAGGGCGTGGCGGGCGCCCCCGGTGAGCAGGCTCGCGCCCTTGGCCAGGGCGTCGGCGATATGGGCCTCCACCTTCGCTACCGCGGCCTCATTGATCAGCGGCCCCTGCACCACCCCCGGCTCCCGGCCCGGACCCACCTTCAGCTCCCCGGCGCGCTCCGCCAGGCGCGCGGCAAAGGCGGCATAGATACCGTCCTGGACCAGGAAGCGGTTGGCGCAAACGCAGGTCTGGCCGGTGTTGCGGTACTTGGATTGGATCGCCCCCTCCACCGCCGCCTCCAGATCGGCGTCGTCGAAGACGATGAAGGGGGCGTTGCCGCCCAGCTCCAGGGACAGCTTCTTGAGGGTGTCGGCGCACTGGCGCATCAGCAGCTTGCCCACCGCCGTCGAACCGGTGAAGCTCAGCTTGCGCACCACCGGGTTGCTGGTCAGCTCCGCGCCGATGGGGCCGGAATCGCCGGTGATGACGTTGAATACCCCCGGCGGGATGCCCGCCCGCTCCGCCAGCACCGCCAGGGCCAGGGCCGAGAAGGGCGTTTCCGAGGCGGGGCGGGCGACCATCGTGCACCCGGCCGCCAGGGCCGCCCCGACCTTGCGGGTGAGCATGGCGGCGGGAAAGTTCCAGGGGGTGATGGCGGCGCAGACGCCGATGGGCTGTTTGAGCACCAGGATGCGCTTGTCCGCCTGGTGGGGCGGGATGATGTCGCCATAGACCCGGCGCCCCTCCTCGGCGAACCAGTCGAGGAAGGAGGCGGCATAGGCGATCTCCCCCCGGGCCTCGGCCAGGGGCTTGCCCTGCTCGGCGGTCATGAGCTGGGCCAGATCCTCCTGGTGCTCCAGCATCAGCCCCTGCCAGCGCCGCAGCCGTTGGCCCCTGTCGGCGGCGGTCAAGGCCCGCCAGGCCGGCCAGGCCACCTCCGCCGCGGCGATGGCCCGCCGCGTCTCCGCCGTCCCCAGATTCGGCACCTGGCCGATGACCTCCCCGGTCGCCGGGTCCGTCACCGGCAGCGTCCGCCCCTCGTTACCCGCGACCCAGGTGCCATCGATGTAGGCCCGCTGGCGGAAAAGGTCCTGATCTTGTAGCTGCATGGCCGGCTCCTCTCAAGGGTGCGGGAAATAGATGCTCAGTGTCAGATGACCTTGGAAAAGCCCCCCTGGGCCTCCGGGCCATTGCGGTAGGCGTCGAAGGCCATGCAGATGTTGCGGATCAGCAGCCGGCCGCGGGGCAGGACGCGGATGCCATGGGCATCCATCTCCAGCAGGCCGTCGGCCTCCATGGGCTTGACACGCGCCAGGTCGGCGGCGAAGTAGGCACCGAAGTCGATCCCCCAGCGCGCCGCCACCTCGGCGTAGGTCAGGCTGAAGTTGCAGATCAGCTTGGTGATGGTGTCGCGACGGATCTCGTCGTCCCGGCTCAGCTCGATGCCGCGGAACACCGGCAGGCGACCGGCGTCGATGTCGGCGTAATACTCCGCCAGCTCCCGGCGATTCTGGGCGTAGCTGTTGTCCACCTTGCCGATGGAGGTCACGCCCAGTCCGATCAGGTCGCAGTCGGCATGGGTGGAGTAACCCTGGAAGTTGCGATAGAGGGTGCCCTCGCGCTGGGCCCGGGCCAGTTCGTCGTCGGGCTTGGCGAAGTGGTCCATGCCGATATAGACATAACCGGCCGCCGCCAGCCGTTCCCCCGTGGCTTGCAGGATGTCCAGCTTGGTCTGGGGCGGCGGCAACTGGTCGGCGTCGATGCGCCGCTGGGGCTTGAAGCGCTGGGGCAGGTGGGCGTAGTTGAACACCGACAGCCGGTCCGGGCTGAAGGCCAGGACCTTGTCCAGGGTGCGGGTGAAGCCCGCCACGCTCTGGAAGGGCAGCCCATAGATGAGATCGATGCTGATGGAGCGGAAACCCTCCGCCCGCGCCGCCTCCAGCACCGCCAGGGTCTCGGCCTCGGTCTGGATGCGGTTCACCGCCTGCTGCACCTGGGGCTCGAAGTCCTGCACCCCCAGGCTCATGCGGTTGAAGCCCAGCCGGCGCAGCAGGGCCACGCTCTGGGCGTCCGCCTCCCGGGGGTCGATCTCGATGGAGTACTCGCCGACCTCGTCGTCCGCCAGGTCGAACCAGCGCCGGGTCTGGTCCATCAGCGCCCGCATCTGGTCCTGGCTGATGAAGGTCGGGGTGCCACCGCCCCAGTGCAGTTGCTCCACCCGCCGGCCCCGGTCGAAGAGGGCGCTCTGCATCTCCAACTCGCGATAGACCCGGTCCAGATAGGGCTGGGCCAGGCTGCGGTCCTTGGTCGCCACCTTGTTGCAGGCGCAGTAGAAGCAGACCGTGTCGCAGAAGGGGATGTGGAAATAGAGCGACAGGGGCCGCCCGGCCTGGTTGCTCCGCGCGCAGGCCGCCCGGTATGCCGCCGGGCCGAAGCCGTCGTGAAACTCCACCGCCGTCGGGTAGGAGGTGTAGCGCGGGCCGCTCTGGTCGTAGCGGCGAATCAGGTCCAGGTCAAAGTCGATGCGCTGGTCAACGGCCATCGGGGTCCTCCGTCTCAACGTCCAGACCGCGGCGATGGGTCTCGTTGATCTGTTTCAGCAAGGGGTGGAAGGGGATCTGGTCGGCGAAACGGTTCGCTACCTCCATGAAGGGCAGGTCCTCCCGCCCGAAGAAGTAGGTGCCCGCCCGCATCCGGTTATAAAGGCCCTGGATGCCCTCCTGCAAGGGGTCGAGGAAGGCGGGGAAGCGCCGCAGGTCCTCCAGTTCGAACTCCAGGCAATCCCGCAGGTCGCCAACCTCGAACAGGGCCTGGCGCACCCACTCCACATATTCATCGGCCGTCTTGGCCCGTCTCAGGGTCATGGTCTGGTCAGCTCCCGGGCAAACAGGGGTTGAAACTCCAGCAGGCGCGCCCGGTCGAGGAGAAACACCCCCTCGCCGCCGCGCTCGAACTCGATCCACATGAAGGGGATTTCGGGGAAGCGGGCCTCCAGGGCCGGGGCCGTCATGCCCACCTCCAGGATCAACACCCCGTCTTCAGTGAGGTGGGCCGGCGCCTCGTGGAGGATGCGCAGCACCAGGTCCAGCCCGCTCTCGCCCCCCGCCAGGCCCAGGCGCGGCTCGCGGTGGTACTCCGGTGGCAGGGCGGCGAGCTCCGCGGCGCCGACATAGGGGGGGTTGCTGACGATCAGGTCGTAGCGCTGGCCCTCCAGCCCGGCGAAGAGGTCCGACTCGATCACCCGCACCCGGTCCTCCAGGCCATGAGCGGCGAGGTTGCGCGCCGCCACCGCCAGGGCGGCGGGGGAGACGTCCGCCAGGTCCACGTCCGCGTCCGGCAGATAGACGGCGGCGGCGATGCCGATGCAGCCGCTGCCGGTGCACAGATCCAGCACCCGCGCCAGGGTCTCCGGCTCCACCCAGGGGCCGAAGCCGGTCTCCACCAGTTCCGCCAGGGGCGAGCGCGGCACCAGCACCGACTCGTCGACGTAAAACTCCAGGCCGGCGAACCAGGCCTGATGGGTTAGGTAGGCGGCGGGGACGCGCTCCTGGATGCGCCGCTCGAACAGGGCGAGGATGGCGACGCGCTCCTCCTCCGCCAGCCGGCAGGCGCGGTAGGCGTCCGGCAGGTCCGGCGGCAGGTGCAGGGCCGCCAGCACCAGGTGGGTGGCCTCGTCCAGGGCATTGTCGGTGCCGTGGCCAAAAAAGAGCTCCGCCGCATTGAAGCGGCTGGCGCCCCAGCGGATGTAGTCCAGGATGCTGACGAGGCCTTCGGGGGGGCTGGGCATGGTGTCGGGTGGTGGTCGGAAGCGATGGGGGAGGGCCTGGGGTCAGGCCAGGGTGAAACGTGAGGGGGCGGGGCCGGTCTTGGCGTGAAAGTCACGGCAAAGTCTTTCATTTACAGGGGCATGACGCGCTCCCGCTAGATGGTTAGCGTGAAAGTCACGGGAATATCTTTCATTATCAGAGGTGTGGCTTGTCGCCTCATGCCAGTTAGCGTGCATCACACCGGCTGAGCCGTTCATATACCGGGCGATGGCGAGACCCTGAAGAAAGTTAGCGCGGCCGACTGGCCTTGGCCTTGCCGGCCTTGGCCTCGGCCAGCAGGACGGCATGCTTCTCCAGCCCGCGGGAGACCAGGTCGGCCAGGCTGATGCCGTTGAGGAAGCGATAGATCTCGTCACTCAGGTGATCCCAGAGGGTATGGGTGAGGCAGCGCTCGCCATCGTGGCAATCCTCGCGGCCGCCGCAGCGGGTGAATTCCACCCATTCGTCCACGGCGCAGATGATATCGGCGACGGTGATCTCCGCCGAGGCCTTGCCCAGGTAGTAGCCACCGCCGGGGCCGCGGACGCCACGCACCAGGTGCTTGGCGCGCAGGGCGGCGAAGAGTTGTTCGAGGTAGGAGAGGGAGATGCCCTGATTGGCGGAGATGTCGGCCAGGGTGACGGGACCCTTTCCCTCGTGCAGGGCCAGGTCCAGCATGGCCGTGACCGCGTAACGGCCCTTGGTGGAGAGTCTCATGGTGTAACCTCGGGAAGCTTATGGAAACTTGGGGGAACTGGGAAGGGGAGGGGATAACTGGGAAAAATTGTAGGAAATAGCATACCCAGAGGCCAAAAAAACCGTCAAGCTGTTCCTTTAATTACGCCTCGGGGTCGAAGTGGTGGCCGCTGCGCAGGCAGTAGGCAAGCCACTTGGCGAGGAAGAGGTTGGCGCGCCACTTGGCCTCCAGGGCCGGGGAGCGATAGTGCTTGTGCAGGGGGAGGGCGGTTTGGCGCAGGTCGAGGATTTCCACCTGGCGAGCGTCATGGTAGGCGCGCAGCAGGGCGTCGGGGTCCGCCTGGGGGAGACGGTGCGCCAGGCCGTCGCCGTGGGTGAAAAAATAGGTCAGGCGTAGCAGGCTGGTGTAGCGGGACTGCTCGATGACCTCCAGGTGCAGGTCCATGCCGTCGGCGCCGCTGGAGCGGTAGTCACCGCGCCAGCGGGGCAGGTCGGGGGCGAGGCGGCGGAGGCGGGCGTAGTTTTCCTCGCACAGGTGCATCAGGTCGCCGACCCGCGGACGGGCGGGGGTCAGCAGGCGGTCGAGCCAGGGATAGTGGGTGCGGGGTAGCCGGGTGGGGGCGGCGAGATTGCTCACGGTTCGGGGCTGGCAAGAGGGGCGGAGGCCGTGGGCGCGCCGCCCCACCGTCGCGCGTGGGGCCCGAGGGCGGTCATCAGGCCGCGGACTGCTTCTGGGTGGCCACCTGGTGGTGGACCTCGGCCATGTCGAGTTCACTGGCCTTTTGCAGCAACTGGCGGAAGGAGCCCTCGGGCAGGGCCCCGGCCTGGGAGAAGATGATGATCTGCTCACGGAAGATCATCAGGGTGGGGATGGAGCGGATCTGGAAGTGCGCGGCGATCTCCCGCTCCTCCTCGGTGTTGACCTTGGCAAAGACGATGTCGTCGAAGTCCGCCGAGACCTTGTCGTAGACGGGGGCGAAGGAGCGGCAGGGTCCGCACCAGGGCGCCCAGAAGTCAACGAGGTCTGCTCGAAGTTGGCTTGGGTGAGTTC
This sequence comes from Gammaproteobacteria bacterium, assembly GCA_019136395.1. Next base: position 1,500 of record JAGVUH010000045.1, on the reverse strand, counting down.
GACGACGGCCATGGGCGACTACCTTATTGCATGCCAGGGGCGGGTGGGGGAAGCTCCGAATGGGCCGGCATGGTAACAGAAAGGTCCCGCGGGCGGCAGGCTGGGGGCGGGCCAAACCGGGACTTGGCCTCAGCCCCCGGTGGCGGCACCGCGACCACGCGGTGGCGGGTCATCAGGTAGCCGAACGGGCTGGCCGCTACCCGGGCTGGTTGCTACCGCGGGGGTCCGTAAGGACTGATTGGCGCCTGCTTGCCAGCCTGGCCCGGACTCAGCCCGACAGGTCCCGACTCAGCCCGCCAGCTCCCGGATCAGGGCCCCGACCCGCTCCACCCGTCGGGCCGGGTCCGCCAGGTCGATGAAGAACTTGAGCTTGTCCCCGCCCTCCATCCGGAACTCCTTGGGCCGGCTTTGCATCAACTGGATCAGCCGCAGGGGGTCGATCACCGGTTGCTCCCCGAACAGGATGCGCCCCCCCGCGGGGCCGGCCTCGATCTTGCGGATGCCCAGGGGCTGGACGGCCAGCTTCAGCTCGGTGATGGCAAACAGGTTGCGCGCCGGCTCCGGCAGCAGGCCGAAGCGGTCGATCATCTCGACCTGCAACTCCTTGAGCTCCTCGGCGTCGGCGGCGCTGGCGATGCGCTTGTAGAGCACCAGACGGCCGTGGACGTCGGGCAGGTAGTCCGCCGGCAGCAGGGCCGGCAGGCCCAGGTCGATCTCGGCGCCATGGTCCAGGGGCCGGTCCAGCTCTACCGTGCGCCCGGCCTTGAGGGCATCCACCGCCCGCTCAAGCAGGTCCATGTAGAGGCTGAAACCCACCTCCTGGATCTGGCCACTCTGCTCCTCCCCCAGCAGCTCGCCGGCGCCGCGGATCTCCAGGTCGTGGGTCGCCAGGGTGAAGCCGGCGCCCAGCTCTTCGAGGGACTCGATGGCCTCCAGGCGCTTCTTGGCATCCGCCGTCATCACCCCCGCCGGGGGGGTGATGAGATAGGCATAGGCGCGGTGATGGGAGCGCCCCACCCGGCCGCGCAACTGGTGCAACTGCGCCAGGCCCAGCTTGTCGGCGCGGTTCATCAGGATGGTATTGGCGCTGGGGATGTCGATGCCGCTCTCGATGATGGTGGTGCACACCAGCAGGTTGAAGCGCTGGTGATAGAAGTCGCGCATCACCCGTTCCAGGTCACGCTCGCGCATCTGGCCGTGGGCCACCTGCACCCGCGCCTCCGGCACCAGGGCCTGGAGCTTCTGCGCCATGTTCTCGATGGTCTCCACCTCGTTGTGGAGAAAATAGACCTGGCCGCCGCGCTTGAGTTCGCGTTGCACAGCCTCCTGGATGAGGGCGTCGTTCCAGGGAGTGACGAAGGTCTTGATGGGGTGGCGCGCCACCGGCGGGGTGGCGATGATCGACAGGTCGCGCAGCCCGGCCATGGCCATGTTCAGGGTGCGCGGGATGGGGGTGGCGGTGAGGGTGAGGATGTCCACCTCGGCGCGCAGGGCCTTGAG
>JAGVUH010000261.1 GCA_019136395.1 Gammaproteobacteria bacterium | reverse complement strand
CGGCGTCGGCCCGCCGTCCGGCAGCGGGGCGGGCTGATGCAGCGGCACCGGGGGCTGCGCCGGATTATAGGGGGGCACCGTGATCCGTACCGGCCGGCCGGGGATCACGACGCCGTCCTCCGCGGGCGTGGCGGGCGGGGTCTCGGCCCCGGCCGCCGGCACATCGGCCGGGGCGGGCGGGAGGGCCTGTACCGGCAGCGAAAGGCCGCCGCCCAGGGTGGCGAGCAGCAGGCCCAACGGACGGACCGCGCGATGACGACGAGCAAAAAAAGGCATGCAGCAACTCCAAATAGGGCCGGACGACAAAGGGGGTGGTGGCGCGCCGATCCGCGCCGGGGTACCGCCGGGTACGCCGGACGGGTAGCGCGGTATTTTTTCTACCATAGGGCCGGGCGCGATACACGTTTTTTTTTCGGCAAGGGGTACCCATGATCTGGCGTTCAACCTGGTTACTGTGGTCGGCGTTCCTGGTCCTCGCGGGCCTGCCGCTGCTGTCCGGATGCGGCCGCGACGGCGCGTCCGCGGCCGCTGAACACCTGTCGCTGAACGTGCGCATTACGCCGGAATTGCAGCCGGTCGTTGCCCAGTATCACGACCTGGCCGCCGCGACCGGGATCCGGGTGACGTTTTCGCCCACCTTCACCGACGCCGAGACCGACGCCCATTGGGGGCTGGGCATCGGCAAGACCCCCGAGGGGGCTGGGTTGGCGGATGTGCGTCTGTATCCCGCACCGGTGGTGCTGGGGGTCAAGGCCGCGACGGCGCAGGCGTTTGGTTGGTGCGAGAGGGACTGGACGGGGCGGCTCCCGCCCTTTGGCCGCACGACCTGGGCGGAACTGACGCGGCGCGCCGCGGCGAACGAGTTGCACTTCGCGCTGCATCATCCGGCCTATTCCGAACTGGGGGCGGCGACCATCAACGCCTTGCGGCTGGCGGTGGGCCCGGGGCAGGACGGCGATTTCACCACCCCGCCGCCGGCGCGGGCGTTTGGCCAGGGGCATCGCCGGCTCTACCCGGGCTATGTCAATGCCGCGGAACACTACCTGGCCCATGAAGCGCACCTGAACGCCCTGTTTGCCCCGGAGGCCCTGATCACGGCCTTGAATGCCGACCCGCGCCTGCAGTCGCCCCTGTGTCCGGTGTGGCTCATGGACGGCACGCCACTCCCCGGGTACACCCTGGGTCTGTTCAATCAGCTCAAGCGGCGGGAATTCGCGGCCGTGGCCGGGTATCTGGCGCGGCGGGCGCGGGCGGTGGACATGCACGGCGCCACCGCCCGGCCGGCGCCGGAATGGCGCAAAAGTCATCCCCTGCGCGTCCTGGTGCGCACCTACCTGGAGTATCAGTTGTCGCCGGCGACGCTGGTCATCGCCATCAACACCGCCCGGCCTTTTGGCCGCGGGCTGCGCGCCGCCAAGGACGGGCTGCTGGCGTGGTTGGACCATCCCGAAGCGCAGGAACGTTTCTCGCGCCTGCGCCATGGCGAGCGCCTGGTGGTGGCGCCCTACGCCCGGGATCTGCGTCCCGGGTATACGGAAACCCTCAACCGGGCGCAACCCGACTTTCTGGCCGGCGCGCGCGGCTATCTGAACCAGTTAGCCGTGGGCGGGGCCGGCGCGGCGCTGCCCGCGGCGGCCCTGACCCCGGCCCTGGCGCGCCTGGCGCAGTCGGTGCCGGAGCGCCCGCCGGGCGCCCGCCTTAACCTGATCGTGCTGACCGACGTCGCCGCCGCCCAGCAACTGCTCGACGCGGGCGGCGGCGACGCTTTTGCCTCGGCCTTCGTCATTGGGCTGGCGAACGACGCGGCGGGGGTCTGTATCGGCTCCCTCCACGAACCCGGCGCCCGGCTGCGCTGTCAGGACGCGCGGGATCTGGGGGCGCTGCTGGTCGCCCTGCGCGGCCATCACTAGCCGCTGCGGGGACGGCCCGCCGGGGGGGTCGGCCGTGGCGCGGGGCGCTCGGGACGCCGGGGGCTGGCCTCGCCCGGCGCCCGGGGGAGGGAGAGCACACCGGCGCCCCGGGTGCGGTGGGTCGTCCGGTCGGGGCTGGCCGCGCCGGGGCCGGGCGCCGGGGTCGCGGCGAGGCTGCGATGGTGCTGGCAGCGCTGATTGGCGGCGATGATATCCGCCACCAAACTGGCGCTGGGCGTCAGCAGCCACCGCAGATCCGCGTCCGCCGCCCCCCCGGGCTCCGGGCACGCGTGCGCGGCGACGAGCACGTGGTTGTCGATCAACTCGGCGAGGGCGGCGCGCAGGGCGCGGACATCGTCACGCCAGCGGGCCGACCCGAGCAGTCCGCTGGCGTTTTTCACAAACGTGGTGCTGAGCTTGATCGGATGCAGCGGACTGGCATTCAGCGCGGCGCGGATAAAGTACTTATGCAACCAGCGGGCCAGGGGTTTGCGGTGCTGGAGGACTGCGGACAGATCGAACTGGCGATACTGGATGGCGTCAATGGCGTCCGTGATCAGGGGGTGGAAGTCGGCGTAGCACAGGCAGGACGGGTCCTGCTCCAGGTCGGCGCGCCCCGATAAGATCAGGGTGCGGATGATCGACGCGTTGATCTGCTTGCGGAGCGGGCCGTCGATGGTCACGACTTCAATGTGACAGTCCGCCAGAATCAACAACGACTCCTTCACCTGATAATGATCCATGGTATGTCCCTGTTCCCTCAGATATTTACGCAGGGCATGCAGGGTGAACCGCACCCCGGCGCGCGGCTGGCCCGGGCCTTGGCAGTAAAACCCGCACTGCTGCTGGGAGGCGATTTTGCGCAGGGCGTCCTCGACGATCTCCTCCCGGAGCGTGGGATAGGCGACGTGGATGGCGCCGGTGCGGGGGTGGCGGACGCGGGCCGGGCGGATTTCCAGCTGGAAGGAATGGTTACGGAATTCAAAATGGCGGGTCAGGATGGAGGGGGGCGCCGCGTCCGGTCCCCGCTGGCGCCCGCCCCCCTGGCGGTTGACCGAATACTTGGGGATGGCGTCCCAGAAATCGAGGGAGTTCGACAAGCGCTGCCGCGTCGCGCTGTCCCGGGCGTGAAAGCTCTGGAACAGCTGCATCTGCACCGAGGTGTACGCGTCCGCCGCGGGGTAAGGCGTCGGCGGGAGCAACGTGAGGTCCGATCGGGCGCTGGACATGGTTCCTTTTCTCTTCGTCAATTGTCGGTCATTCCCAGGCGTGGACGGTGATCGCCGCGCCGGACGGCGGCGCAGGCCGGCGTCCCGGCCTAAGGTAGCGCCGGGCGCCCCCGGATTACTGACAGCTTCTGACCGTTCTGACGAATTCTGACCATTCTGACCAAATCTGACCGGGTGCGCCGGTGGGGTCAGGCAGGGCGATGCGGGGCGGGCACGGGTGCCCCGTGATCGCCGGGAGGGTGGCGCGCCGGTGACCAGGGGGGAGGGGGTCGGGGGCGCCCGGCCGCGCCGGCGGGTAAGGGCGCCGGTGGGGGCGTGATAGCCGGCGGCCGCCGGGCGTTAGCGCGCGGGCCGCGGGGGGGGGAGCGCTCCGGGGCCGCGCCGCGTTCAACGCCCCCCATTGAGTTGATATTGCTTGAGGATCCGTTGCGCGAGGCTGGAGATTTCGGGCGCGGCGCCGGCTTCGCCCTCGGGGGGCTTGCGCCCGGTGGTGTAGGCAAAGAGCGCCCCGGGAAGGTCGTGATGGGCCAGCAGCGCCCGCAGATGCTGCAAGCCGATGTCGGCGTTGATCTCCGGGGTGAACAACTGGTTTTTGTCGGCAAGACCATAGCCGGCGGCGACCCCGGGGCGCACTTGCATCAGGCCGATGGCGCCTTCCGAGGACACCTTCCGCGGGTTGTAAAACGAGCCCTGCAAGGCGATGGCGTGCGCCAGGGCCGGGTCGACACCGTACTTCCTGGCCGCCGCTTCGATCAGGCGGTATGCCTGCTGGTACTGCTCGCGCTCGCTGCGCGCCGTGTCGTCCGGCGCCCCGTCAGCCGTGGCGGTACGGCCGGCGCTTGGTCCGGCGGCAGCGGCCCCGCCCGTCCGCTCCCGTGCACCGTCGCTGTCCGGTAGGGCCACGCCGGCATCCTCCCGGTACCAGAGCGCCGTTCCGATGGCCAGCGCGGCGAGCACCACCAGGAAGGTCCCCAGCAACGACTTGGATGTGATCACGAGGCAGAATCTCCCAGGATGATCGGCACGGCCGACAGCGCGCGGGCCTCACCGATCAGATTTTGCTCTTTGAGGATGCGGATGGATGTGGGCGCATTAAAGCCTACCCGCATCTGTCCGTGGCGGTCAATGCCGAGACATGACACTTCCACTTCCTGCGATAACGGTACCGGCAACTGAGGGGGCACGGGGATCGTGCGGGCGTAGGGTACGTCCGTCAGGTCGGAGCAGATCAACGGCACTTCCGCGTGATACGGCGCGATTTTCCAGGCCGGTTTCTGTATGTCTCCCCCTTGCAAAAAATACTCGATCACCACATGGCCGAGAACGTAAACACGTTCTCCCGGCAGTAACTTTAAGTGCAGCATGATTCATCCTCTTGTCGTGGAGCTTACCCCGGTAGATTAACAGCTCTGCCGGCGCGATGTGCGGCATCCGCGTGGCCATCGCGCCCCCTGCATTTTAGCCGAGGGGATGGGTCCAGCGGGCAGAGGGGGGCGCGGCCGGCGGTGCGGGACCGCGTGGGGGGCGTTCAGCGGCCCGTCACGGGCGCGCCGGTGGGCGGGCGACCTATGACTCATGGGAAGCGGGTGGCGCGGGCGTGAGCCCGCCTGGAGGCCCCTGAGGGGGGCAGAACACCGTGGGCCGGGAGGCGTGGCGGTGACGGACCAGGCGCGGCCGGGGTCTCAGCCCCCCGCGCCCGGAGCGTGAAGCGGGCCGGCGCGGGCCCACGGGGGGCGTTCAGCGGCCCGTCACGGGCGCGCCGCGGGTATCGGCCAGGGCGCAGGGGCGCGACCCAGGCGTACGGAGCAGGCGTGCGCAGGCTATGCGCCCCAGGGTGGCCACGGGGACCGACGCCGGAGGCCGGGGACGGGACACGGAAGAGAATGGATAAAGAAGGAAAAGGAAAAAGAAGGAGGGGGCGGCCAATGGCTCGCAACCGCCTGAATAACAGGAATATTATTCGAGACCCCGCGAGTGAAAACTACTGGATTGCGCGAGTGAAAACTACCGGGGGCCGGTTGGCCGCGAGTGAAAACTACCGGGGGCGCGAGTGAAAACTACCGACTTGACCACCCAGGCGCGAGTGAAAACTACCGGGGGGCGCGAGTGAAAACTACCGGGGAAGGGGGCTGAAATGGCCGGTTGGCCTGTGGCTAAGTTCACCCCGTTTGCCCCCGCGAGTGATAACTACCGCCTAACGCGAGAGAAAACTACCGGGTTGCGCGAGTGAAAACTACCGGGGCGCCTGCCCGCACGGCGGGACAACGAGGGGGCGCCGGCCGGGAGCAGCGCGGGCGCCGGCGCCGCGGGGCGCGCCCGGGACTACACCCGCCACGCCAGGGGGTGGGGGTTGCGTATCACGGTCGGCCGCAGGGGTGGCGGCTCCAGCGCGGGCGCGACCAGCGGCCGCGGCCGGAACCCAAACGAGGGGGGTGAGAACAACCGGGCGAAGGAGGGACGCGTCCGGACTACCCGGCACGCCGCCCGCGCCCGGCAGGTCTGGTCAGCGGTGGGGGTGGGAACAGGGGGGTGGCCTGAACCCCGCCAGCGGCGCCGGCAGGGCGCGGGGGGGGTCAGGCCAGGCGGCCGGTCGTCAGAGCACCGGCAGGTTGGCGGTGACCAGACCCTGGATGATGCCGGGGCCGGCCCACGCCCAGGGTGGTGACGGCGATCAACTTGCCGAGGGCGCCCTCGAACCAGTCGACGACCGTGGTCAGGGCGGTATCGAACTCGGTACCGCCGGAACCGGCCATGGCGGCCGTGGCGACCAGGGAGATGCCCAGGACCATGGCCAGGCGGCCGCCCAGGCGGGACAGGGAATACTTCATACGGGATTACCTTGTTGGGTTGGGAGACGGGAAGGGTGGGGCTGCCCCCGCCGGCCGCCCAAGGGGCGCCGGGCGAGGGCGGCGTCCGCCCGGCGGATGCTTACAGCACCGGCAGGTTGGCGGTGACCAGACCCTGGATGATGCCGGGGCCGTAGTTCAGGGCGAGGGCCATGGCCCACGCCCAGGGTGGTGACGGCGATCAACTTGCCGAGGGCGCCCTCGAACCAGTCGACGACCGTGGTCAGGGCGGTATCGAACTCGGTACCGCCGGAACCGGCCATGGCGGCAGTCGCGACCAGGGAGGCGACGACGAAGAAGGACAGTTGCTTGCTGAAGCGTTTCATGAGATGCATCTCTTGGTGAAAGCGAACACGTGTGGGTGAGTTCGTCCGCCGCAGGTGGGCAGTGACGACGATGACAGTGTAGGACCCCACCCAGGGGGGTTTTCGCGGAATGACGCTAGGTAGAATGGCTCTTTTCCGCCGATATGCCGGGGTGGACGCCCCCGGCGACGGCGTTCGGTACGCCACCCATACCGGCGCCTCATGGCGAGGGGGACCGCGGATGAAGCGCCCGGCATTCCCCGAACATAAGACGCCGAATCGGCGGCGCTGTGCGCGACCGGCCTGGCAGCCAACCGCTGGCGGACGCTGGCCGGCGCACCGGGACGGCGTGGCGGCGGGGCATTACGCCCGGCGCCGCGCCACCGTACGCCGGTGGGCAAAGGCCGTGTCGCGGGTGAACCGCCCGGGAAACCGCGCGGGCGGTGGCCCGCGGAGCGGGGCGGTGGTCACCAAGGGGGAGCGTCGGCGAAGCACCGGGAAGCGCCAGCGGCAGGCCGGGGTTTTTGCGGGTGAAAAGGGGCCTTAGCCCCCCTCATTTCGCCCAATTGCGCCAGCGGCGCCCCGCATAATCCTCCACGGCCTAGCCGCCTGGCGCCGCTGACTGTGGCGCGGCGCCAGGCGCGTGAACCACGGGCCGTCGCGTGACGGCAGCAACGGAGACCATTAGTGACGCAACCGATCATCCCTCTCCACCCCGGAACGCCGCAGGGGCGGCGCGGCCGCTGTTCGGCGCTGGGCCTGGCCCTGGCGCTGCTCGTGGCGCCGTTGGCCGGCCTGGCGAACGAGGCGCCCGCCACCCCCGTGGTCACGCCCCCCGTGCCGGCGGCGCTCACGTTCGATCCCGCGGATCCGGCGGATGCGCTGGTGCTGAGTCAAACCGAGGGGGTCTTCACGCTGGCGCAACGCTTCGCTGCACCCCTGGGCTTGCGCGGCTATCTGGTGACCTCCGAACTGGGCCAGCCGGTGGTGCTCTACACCGATCCGGCCGGGACCCACCTCGTGTTAGGCGCCCTGCTCACCGCCGAGGGGGACAACGTCGCCCTGCCGGTGCTGAATGACTATCTGGATCAGCACCTGTTGCCCAGCCTGTATCGCGACTTGGGCGCGGCGACCGCCATTCACCAGGGCAATGCGCACGCCCCCCTGCTCTATGTCCTGTTCGATCCGGCCTGTCCGCATTGCGCGCGCTTGTACCGGGATCTGACGCCGCGCGTGGCCGCCGGCGAGGTGGCCGTGCGCTGGATCCCGGTAAACACCCTGGGTGAGGACGCGGCGGCCGCGCGACTCGCCGAGGCGGCCCAGCAGGGACAGGGTGAAGCGGCCCTGGCGGCGGCGTTGGCCGGCGCCCCGGAGGAGCGGCCCGCCGGGGCGGACGCCCCGGTGTCGGCCGCCGCCGTCGCCGCCGTGGCGCGCAACCAGGTATTGTTCGACGCCCTGGGTTCGTCCGGCACGCCGCAGTTGTTTTATCAGGCGCGATCGGGCGGCTTCCAGCTGGTGCGCGGCGCGCCCGATGCGGAGGAATTGGCGTTGATCCTCCAGTCGCTGGCGCCGGCGGCGGGGGTGGGGGAGACGCGGCCGTGAACGGGCGCGCGCGGTGCCTGGCGGCGGCCCTGGGGTGGCTGCTGCTGGGCGAGGTTTCGGCCGCGGGCCTGGCGGGCCCGGCGTTACGGGTGCCGGACCGCGAATACCCGCTGACGGAGTGTTTCGGGCAGGCCGCCCGGACCTATGAGATCAGCGTGGAACTGTTGTGGGCGATCGCCCGCGTGGAATCCAACCTGAATCCCGCGGCCACCGGCTACAACAAAAACGGCACCCGCGATCTGGGGTTGATGCAGATCAATTCCAGCCATCTGCCCCGGTTGTCAGCCCAGGCGATCACCGCGCAGCGCCTGCTGAGCGAGACCTGCCTGAATGTGCATGTGGGTGCGTGGATCCTGCGCGAAAACCTGGATCGCTACGGGCCGACCTGGGAAGCGGTGGGCGCGTATAACGCCTCGGAGCGCCGCCGCGATCTCCGCCTCGATTATGCCCGCAAGGTGCATCGCAAACTGCAGGAACTGATCACCTACCGCCACCGGGCGCGGGGAGTGAACGGATGACGGCCAAACGGGAACCGACGGAATTCATCTCCACCCAGACCGGGGACGAAAAAGTGGTGGCGCTGCTGAACGATATGTTCAAGAGCGCCGCGCGGATGGGGGCCTCCGACATCCATATCGAGGATGCGGAGGACGGGGCGATCGTGCGCATGCGTGTCGATGGCAAGCTGCGGCAGACCCACACCCTCACCGGGCCGGAGATGCGCAATGCCGACACCAAGATCCGCATGAAGGCCGGCCTCTCGCCCAGTGACCGCAAACCCATGGACGGGCGCATGTTCATCGAGGTGGACGAGCGGATGGTCGATGTCCGGGTCTCGTGGCTGCCCACACGCAACGGCATGAGCATTGTCGGGCGCCTGCTCGATCAGGCCAACGCCTCGCGCACCCTGGCGGACATCGATATGACGCCGAGCGTGCGCCGGGTGATCGATGAGACGCTGGCCGAACCCAACGGCCTGTTTCTGGTCTCCGGCCCGACGGGCTCGGGCAAAACCAGCACCCTGTACGCCATGCTGACCGCGCTCAATTCGCTGGAGCGCAAGATCATCACCGTCGAGGATCCGGTGGAATATCGGATTCCCCTGGCCTGCCAGGTCAACGTGGAGCGGCCGAAAACCACGGCGTTTGGTAATCCCGCCGAGAAAGGCACCACCTTTGGCTCGGCGTTACGCTCCATTCTGCGCCAGGACCCGGACATCATCCTCATCGGCGAGATCCGTGACGCGGAAACGGCGCGCATTGCCATCGAGGCCAGCCTGACCGGCCATCTGGTACTGTCGACCGTCCATGCCAACGATGCGCCGGCGACGATTACCCGGCTGCTGGACCTGGGGATTGAACCGTTTCCCTTGGGCGCGGCCCTGCGCTGCGTCGTCGCGCAACGCCTGTTGTCGCGCCTGTGCCGCTGCGCGCGCCCCTATGCGGCGGACAGCGTCGCCAGCGCGGCCTTCCACAGCCTGGGCGTCCCCCTTGCCCCCGGGCAGACCCTGTTGCTGCCCCAGGGCTGCGAGCGGTGCGGGTACAGCGGCTACAAAGGCCGGGTGCCGGTACTGGAACTGGTCCGCGCCGACAATGCCCTGCGCGAAGCCATCACCACCAAGGACAGCGAGGCGATCACCCGCGCCGCCCAGCATCAAGCCCAGTTTGTCAAGCTGGCGACCGGCGGCGCCCTGCATGCCCTGGCGGGTAAAACCACCCTCGACCAGGCGTTGCGCTTGTTGCCGGACCGCGCCGGGCATTGCGGCCTCGATGAAGAATTGGAGATCCCACATGACTGAGCCCCCCGGCGGGTCGCCGCCCCGTTTGTGTCCTCCCGGGGTGCGTTGCCCGGGCCCTGCCGACCGCTCCGCCCGGGGGGGCGCGGCTCAATCACCGGCGCGGCGGCGCCTGCTGGTGGCGGCGCTGGGCGCCTGCCTGCCGCTGGGCGGACCGCGAGCCGCCTCGCCGTTTGACGAGGCCGACATGCACGCGCCCTCCGAGGTTCTGGGCCTGGATCCGCAACGCCGGCAACAGCCGGTCATTCCGCCGCGCACGCCGCTGGAACCGGGCGATGCGGACAAGGTGCTCTACTTTTTCGCCTTCGATTGCACCTTCTGCCTGCGCAACGACACCTACTTCTGGACCTGGGGCACGTCGCTGCCGGCGCCGATCACCTTCGAACCCGTGCCGGTGATCGCCAGCACCACGAAAGAGATCCTGATGGCGCGCGCCTATTACGCCGCCCAGATCGCCCAACCGGTGCGAATCGCGTATTTCATGCAGGAAACGTACATGGCGCTGCAACTGGCGCCGAACGATCCCGAGCGCCTCGATACCTACCTCAAATGCGCGCGCAATGCCGGCATCGCCGAAGACGCCTTCCGCAAGGCGTGGAACTCGACGGCGAGCATGCGGGCGCTGATCCTGGCGCGCAAGCGCTTTGCCCACTACCAGCCGGACGCGACCCCGGCGTTGGTCATGAATGGCGCCTATCTGATTGGCCCCGATGTGACGGCCGGCGATTACGAGTTGTTTTTCCAGCTGGCCAACGGCCTGTTGTCGCAATACCTGGTCAAGAGCGGCCGCTACCGTGGCTGACGCTTGGCGCCTGATCTCCCCGAGGACCCCGTCGATGTGGCGACTGCATTCCCCCCGGCGCCGCCGGGGCGGGCGGCTGGCCGTGGCCAGCCTGGTGGGTGGGGCGCTGCTGGCCGCCGCCGCGGCGGCGGCCGAGCCGCCCGCGCCGGGGGGTTATGAACAGTTCCTGGAGCGGCTGCGGCAAAAGCCCGGCATCACCCTCGTCGACACCTTTGACGCCCCGGCCGGCCTGAAAGGCGTGGCGCTGCGGGCGCGGGGCAAACCGATGATCCTGTACCTCGATCCGGCGGGCGAGAACCTGTTCCTGGGCCTGATTCTGGATGCGGACGGCCAGGGCAATCACACCAGCGACGCCCTGGCCCGCTACTTCCCGGGCGAAACCGTCCCGGCGCCGGCGCCGGCCACGGCCGACCCCGTCGCCGCGCCCACCCCCCCGGGGTTGGCGGCCGCCGAACTGCGCGCCCTGACCGGCATCCGCCAGTTTCCCGCGACCGGGGCGGCGGGGCGGGAGTTGTTCATCGTGTTTGATTTTGCCTGTGGCCATTGCCAACGCCTGTACGCGGCTCTGGCCGCGCCGGCGCTGGCGGCGCGCTTGCAGGCGGCCGGGGTGGGCGTGACCTGGCTGCCGGTGGATTTTTCCGGCGAGCGGACCGCCTTCAAGGCCGCCGTGGCCCTCGGCACGACGGTGGGGTTTGACCACCTGGCGCCGTATTTCGACCGCGACTGGGCGCCGGACGTGACGGGGGTGGAGATCTATCCCGCCGTCGACCGGGGCGCCAAGGCCTTGGCCGCCATCATGCAGTGGGTGCGGGGGGCGGCGCTGACCGCGGTGCCGGCCCTTTACGTCACCCAGGGCGTCACCGCCACGCCGCTGGCGGGCCCGCCCACCGCTGCCGCCGTGGAGCGCTGGCTGGAGTCCCTGCCGCTTTCCGCCGCTAACTAAGGAAAATGCCCCGCATGCCGCGCATTTCCACTGGGGACCCTCGCTATCCTGCCCAGGCGCTGACCCCCGGGGGCCACCGCCGACGGCGGGGGGCGCGCGCCGCCCTGCCGCTCCTGTTGCTCCTCCTGGGGGTGCTGGGGGGAGTGGCGGTCGCGCCGTCCAGTGCGCCGCCGCCCGCGCCGGCACCGGGCGACGGCCCGGTGGTGATCCACAGCTGGCAGGTGACGCACCCGCTGCTCAGCGGCGCCCTCAGTGGCCTGGCCTGGGGGCGGTGGCCGCACCAGTACGGCGCCGACGCCCGGGTGGAGGCCGTGCGCTTCGTGCAGCGGCAGGGGTATGGCATCCAGGCCTTTGCCTATGTGCAGCGCCTGAATCGGCCGCTGTTCCGGGCCGGACAGGCGGTGGGCGCCCTGCTCCTGTACGGCGTGTTGGCGACCCTGCTGTGGCGCGGGCGCGCCCCGTCCCCACCCTCACCGAGGTTGAATGGCTAGGACCATGCGGCACTGTTATTACCCCCTCGCCCTGGCCGGGCTCGTGCTGACGGCCTGCAGCTCCACGCCGCCGTCGGGCGCGACGGGCCCGTTCATCAACCTGGACCCGCGGGCGCCGGTGCCGCCGGGCGAATTGCGCCAACAGGCCGGCCATATCACCGCGGTCTTTCAGCCCCACAGCGACATCGCCCGCATCCAGCCGCATGAGACCTTCGCCCTGGGCGTGCCACAGCCGCTCCTGGTCCGCCAGGTGAAGGTGACGTGGCAGGATGACGCGGGCCGGGTGCATCAGGTGCTGTTTCCGTTTGACACCGCGCACCTGCGCCCGGAGGCGGCCGCGGCCTTGCGCCAATTCATCGACCAGCACCGCGACCGGATTGCCCGCGTCCACATCGAGGGGCGGGCGGATAGCACCGGCACCGCCGCGTACAACCAGGCGCTGTCGCAACGCCGCGCGGACACCGTCGCGCGGGAGATTGCCGCCCTTGGCGTGCCGGCGGCGCGCATCGAGCAGGTGCACCTGGGCGAAACCGCGCCCCTGGCGCCCAATACCAGCGCCGCCGGACGCCAGCAAAACCGCTCCGCACGGGTCATGCTGGAGCCTCAGGAATAACCGCGGAGCCACGATCATGTCACAGACGATTCCCATCCCCCGCTACGTCGATGCGCAGATGCAGATCCTGTTGTGGGAAATTGACGAGGTTTTCCCGATTGTCGCCTTGTTCGGTATCGGCATCCTCACCGATCTGATGATGTATATGCTGGTACTGATCTTTCTGCTGATGAAGCTGTTCTCGACGTTCAAGTCCTCTAATCTGGACGGGATTCTCATGCATCTGGCCTATGCGCACGGGATCGCCAAACTCAACCTGCGCTACCCGCTCGGGGTGGTGAAGGCCCTGGTCCACTAACAGGCGCCCCCCATGGAAACGCTAAATTTTTTGCGCCGGTTCGACCTGTCGAACTTTTCCGTCAAAATGCTGTTGGTGGCCAACCTGATCATGGCCTTAGGGGTGGCCTCGACCCTGCTGATTACCGCCGCCCGCCATGAACGCATCGTGCTGGTGCCGCCACACCTGGAGGGCAAAAGCGAGATCAGCTGGACCTCGGCCTCGCCGGAGTATTACAAGGCCTGGGGTTTCTATGTCGCCCATCTCATCGGCAACATTACCCCCGAGAACCTGACCTACGTCATCGATGCGCTCGGCGACATTTTCGCGCCAAAGATCTTCCCGCCGCTCAAGGCCAAATTGCTGGCCATGGGCCGGGACCCGGCCTTCAATACCGCCACCTCCATGTCCTATTTCGTCGCCTCCCGCGTGCTCTGGGAACCCGGCTCGCAGAAGGTGTTCGTCATGGGGCGGTACATCAACAGCACCGCCACCTCGACCGGTGGCTACGATCAACACCAGAACGTGGTGCTCGAATTCCTGTTTGAAATGTTCGAGGGCAAACCGTTGCTGACCCACTTCTCGAGCTACCCGGGGACGCAACCGCATACCCTGGCCTGGCGCAAGTCTTACGAAAAAGAGGGCCTGGCGGAGGAGATGCAGCGTAACGCGCGCCTGGAGAAAGAACTCCAGGACGCGGGCATCGAACCCAACGCCGCCCTGTTGCAAAACATGCTGACGCCGCCGCTGTATGAAGAGGTGCCGGAGGTCAGCAAAGAGGATACGACCCCGCTGATTGGCGGGCCGGCGCCCCAGGAGACCAAGCGATGACCTCCCGCACCCTGCACTGGTTGCTTGCCGCCGCGGTCCTGATCCCGCTGAGCGGCCGGGCCGAGGACCCCATCGACGGCGCCTCGCGGGTCGTGCCGCCCCCGGCGCCCCCCGCCGCCCCGGCGCGGCCCCTGGC
>JAGVUH010000361.1 GCA_019136395.1 Gammaproteobacteria bacterium | reverse complement strand
GCAGCAGATGCTGCTGCGCGCCCAGAACCTGCTCGGCTACCGGCACTATGCCGACGACGTGGTGCAGCGTTTCGTCGAGCGGGCGGTGGACAATGGCATGGACGTCTTCCGCATCTTCGACGCCATGAACGACCTGCGGAACTTCCGGGCGGCTATCAGCGCCACCCTGGCCTGCGGCAAGCATGCCCAGGGGACCCTGTCCTATACCGTCAGCCCGGTGCATGACCTCCAGTACTGGCTGGACATGGCCCGGCGCCTGGAGGACCTGGGCAGCCACTCCCTGTGCATCAAGGACATGGCTGGGCTGATGCAGCCCTACGTGGCCGAGGAACTGGTCAGCCGCCTGAAGGAGTCCTGCGCCGTACCCATCGCCATGCAGTGCCACGCCACCACCGGCATGAGCACCGCCGCCATCCTCAAGGCGGCGGAGGCGGGGATCGACATGGTCGACACCGCCATCTCCTCCATGAGCATGACCTACGGCCATTCGCCTACCGAGTCGGTGGTCGCCATCCTCCAGGGCACGCCGCGGGATACCGGGCTGGACCTCAAGCGCCTGGAGGGCATCGCCGCCTACTTCCGGGAGGTGCGCAAGAAGTACGCCAAGTTCGAGGGCTCCCTCAAGGGCATCGACTCGCGCATCCTGGTCGCCCAGGTCCCCGGCGGCATGCTCACCAATATGGAGAGCCAGCTCAAGGAGCAGGGGGCCAGCGCCCGTTTCGACGAGGTCCTGGCGGAGATCCCCCGGGTGCGCGAGGACCTGGGCTATATCGCCCTGGTCACCCCCACCTCCCAGATCGTCGGCACCCAGGCGGTGCTCAACGTCCTGACCGGGGAGCGGTACCAGTCCATCACCAAGGAGACCGCCGGGAGCCCGGAGATGGACCGCCTCACCACCGAACTGGAGGGGCTGGCCAGG
This sequence comes from Gammaproteobacteria bacterium, assembly GCA_019136395.1. The sequence goes on along the minus strand of JAGVUH010000361.1, from coordinate 7,601 downwards.
GACAAGGGCATCACCCTGGCCCCGGCGGTGGTGGACGACGTCCTGATCTATGCCCTCTTTCCGCAGGTAGGGCTCAAGTTCCTGGAGAACCGGGGCAACCCCGCTGCCTTCGAGCCACCGCCCTGGCTGGAGCGCGCGGCCGCCGCTGCGCCCATAGCCGCGCCGGGGCCGGTCGCGGCGGGTGGCGGTGGACCCGAGGCCGGCACCGGTGCTGGTACTGGTGGCGGCGGTGCTGGTGCCGGCCCGGGCAGCACCGGCGTTACCCCGGTCCCGGGCAGGCCCGAGGCCTACCGCATCGAGGTCAATGGCCATGCCTATGACGTCCTGGTCAGTCCCCAGGGTGCGCTCCAGGTCAGTGCCAGTGGGGGAGGGACCGCGTTGCTGACGTCAGCGCATCCCCCGGGTCATCCCGCCCCGCCCTCTGGCGGCGGTTCGGCCCACGCCGCTGCGTCTCCGTCCGGTGCCCCCGGTGCGCACGGGCCGGCAGCCGGCACCCCCGTGCCTTCCCCCCTGGCGGGACATATCGTCAGGCTCAAGGTCAAGCCAGGCCAGGCCGTCCAGTCCGGCGAGGTGCTCCTGATCCTGGAGGCCATGAAGATGGAGACCGAGATCCGCGCCCCGGCGGCGGGGACCGTCCAGACGGTCTGCGTCAAGGAGGGCGATGGGGTCCAGGTCGGCGATGCCCTGATCCTGCTCGCCTAGGCCATGGACGAACTCCTCAAGCTCTGGCAATCCATGGGGATTGCCAACCTGGAGTGGGGTCAGGCTCTGATGATGGGCGTCGGTGGCCTGCTCATATGGCTGGCCATCACCCGCAAGTTCGAGCCCCTGCTCCTGGTGCCCATCGGCTTTGGCGCCCTGCTCAGCAATATCCCCCTGGCGGGGATCGGCGGTCCGGAGGGCCTCATCGGTCTGATCTACGCCGCCGGCATCGAGACCGGGGTCTTCCCCCTGCTGATCTTCATGGGCGTGGGCGCCCTCACCGACTTCAGCGCCCTCATCGCCCGGCCCTCGACCCTGCTGCTGGGGGCGGCGGCCCAGTTCGGCATCTTTGCCACCCTCATCGGCGCCCTGGCCCTCAACGCCCTCCCGGGCTTCGACTTCACCCTGCGCGAGGCCGCCTCCATCGCCATCATCGGCGGGGCGGACGGGCCCACCGCCATCTTCCTCGCCTCGCGCCTGGCCCCGGACCTGCTCGGCGCCATCGCCGTGGCGGCCTATTCCTACATGGCCCTGGTGCCGATCATCCAGCCGCCCATCATGCGCGCCCTCACCACCCGGGAGGAGCGCGCCGTGGTCATGGCCCAGTTGCGCCCGGTGTCGCGGCTGGAGAAGCTGCTCTTCCCCCTGGCGGTCCTGGCCCTCTGCGCCCTGCTGCTGCCCTCGGCGGCGCCCCTCATTGGCATGCTCACCCTTGGCAACCTGCTGCGGGAGGCCGGGGTGGTGGAGCGTCTCAGCCGCGCCGCCCAGAACGAGATCATCAACGTCGTCACCCTGCTCCTCGGCCTGGCGGTGGGCTCCAAGCTCTCCGCCGACAAGTTCCTGACCCTGGAGACCCTGGGCATCCTGGTCCTGGGTGCCCTGGCCTTCGCCATCGGCACCGCGGCGGGGGTGCTGATGGGCAAGCTCATGCACCGCCTCACCGGTGGCCAGGTCAATCCCCTCATCGGCGCCGCCGGGGTCTCCGCCGTGCCCATGGCGGCGCGGGTGGTCAACAAGGTGGGCCAGGAGGTCGATCACCACAACTTCCTGCTCATGCATGCCATGGGGCCCAACGTCGCCGGGGTCATTGGCTCCGCCGTCGCCGCCGGCGTCCTGCTGGCCCTGGTGCCCTAGCCCGGCGAGATCCCTTGGGTTCACCTCCCGGGTGGGCCAGGGAGGATCGGATGCAGGCTGGAGAGGGTGTCAATCGCGGGGATGCGGTTGTCAAACCCCCATGGACGTATTTACGGCTTCCCTGTCAGTCGCTACCCGCTCCGAAATACCCAGGATTGAGTGGTCAGGGTTAGGGTGGCGCCCCGGCCCGGCAAGTCTAACGCGCGCCCGCAAGCGCGAAATGGCATCCGGATTTGACGCTGGGGCGGGGGGCTGCCTAAACTACTCTGCTTATGTTTGCGCCGCTGCCCGAGTTGATCGATCCCTGGCGCGCCGTCGAGGCGGGGGCCGAGTTTCGCGGCAGCATGCCCCTGGCCCGGATGGCCAGGCTCCGGGAGTCCCTCCGGGAGCCGACCGGCGAGGCAAGGTTCCGCCTGACCTTCACCCGTGATCCGGAGGGGCGCGGGGTGCTCGACGGCGAGATCGAGGCCCGACTGATCCTGACCTGTCAACGCTGTCTGGAGGCGCTGGAATTCCCGGTCCTGACCACCCTGGACCTGGTCCTGGTGTCCGGCCTCGACGAGGCGGGGTTGCTGCCGGAGGATCTCGATCCCCTGCTGGTCCCCGAGGAACCTTTGCGTCTGGCGGACCTGATCGAGGATGAGCTGCTCCTGGCCCTGCCGCAGATCCCCCGCCATGAATCGGGGGCCTGTCCCGCGGGCGGCGGGCTCTGGACCGCGGCCAGCGACGAGCGGCGTGCCGGGGAGGGCGCCAACCCCTTCGCCGTGCTGGGCGCGCTCAAGCGGGCAGCGATCCATGAGCCGGAGCGGGAATCCGCTACCGCTCCAGACCCCGCCCCGGATCAGGCCCCGGATCAGGCTCGGGACGGGGGCTGAACCGTAACCGCCGCGCCGGCAACCCGCCGTCGGGGCCGATGACGACTGTTTTAACGCGGCTGCCGGCCCTTCAGGGTTCCGGTCGTCCCCGATGCTAGGAGATAACCATGGCTGTTCCTCAAAATCGCAAGACCTCTTCCAAGCGCGACATGCGGCGCTCCCACGACGCCCTGACCGGCCCGACCCTGGCGGTCGAGCGCCAGAGCGGCGAGGTCCATCGTCGGCATCACGTCTCCGCGGATGGCTTTTACCGCGGCCGCAAGGTGATCGAAACCAAGGGCTGATCGCGCCCGCTCCGCGCTGACAGGGTAACCGGGTCATGTCGGGAGGCCTCATGTCCAATCGCCTGACCATTGCCCTGGATGCCATGGGCGGGGATCACGGCCCCGAGGTGGTGGTCCCGGCGGCCATCAACTTCCTCCGCGCCACCCCGGACACCAGTCTCATCCTGGTCGGCCTGGAAGAGGCCATCCGCGCTCACCTGCCCGCGGGCGGACTGCCTGGGGGTGACCTGGAGCCGCGGCTGTCCATCCGCCACGCCTCCCAGGTCGTGGCCATGGACGAGTTGCCCTCCAAGGCGCTGCGGTTCAAGAAGGACTCCTCCATGCGGGTGGCCATCGATCTGGTCAAGGAGGGCCAGGCCCATGCCTGCGTCAGCGCCGGGAACACCGGGGCGCTGATGGCCACGGCCCGCTTCGTCCTCAAGACCCTGCCCAACATCGATCGTCCCGCCATCATGACCGCGGTGCCCTCCATCACCGGCAGCACCCATATCCTGGACCTGGGCGCCAATGTCGACTGCACGGCGGAGCACCTCTTCCAGTTTGCCGTCATGGGTAGCGAGACGGTGACCGCGGTGGCGGGGATCGGCGCGCCCAAGGTTGGGCTCCTCAACATCGGCGCCGAGGAGATCAAGGGCAACGAGCAGGTCAAGGGCGCCCACGAGTTGCTGGCCCGCAGTTCCCTGAATTACATCGGCTATGTCGAAGGGGACACCATCTACCTCGGTGGCGCCGACGTGGTGGTCAGCGATGGCTTCGTCGGCAACGTGGCCCTCAAGTCCAGCGAGGGCGTGGCCAAGATGGTGCGCCACTTCCTCACCGTCAATTTCCGCCGCAACTGGCTGACCAAGCTATCGGCCCTCGCCGCCCGGCCGGTCCTCACGCGCTTCGGTCGCTTCCTCGACCCGCGGCGCTACAACGGCGCCAGCCTCCTGGGTCTGCGTGGCATCGTCATCAAGAGCCATGGCGGGGCCGATGTCCTGGCCTTCGAAAACGCGATCCACATCGCTGAGAAGGAAATCCATTGCAACATCCCCGAGCGCATCGCCCACCGCGTGGGTGGCCAACTGGATGCCGAACGCCTGAGGGCGACCCCGTGAAATTCTATTCCCGCATCCTGGGCACCGGCAGTTATCTGCCCGAGCGGATCGTCACCAACAAGGACCTCGAGGAGATCATCGATACCACGGACGAATGGATCTTCGAGCGTACCGGTATCCGCCAGCGTCACATGGTCTCCGAGGGCGAGAGCTGCTCCGATCTGGCGGTGGCCGCCGCCCAGGCCGCTCTGGCCGCCGCCGGGGTGGAACCTGGCGAGATCGACCTGATCGTCCTCGCCACCACCACCCCGGACCAGATCTTTCCCAGCACCGCCTGCATCATCCAGCCGCGCCTGGGGATCCAAGGCATCCCGGCCTTCGACGTCCAGGCGGTGTGCACCGGCTTCGTCTACGCCCTCAGCATCGCCGACAAGTTCGTCCGCACCGGCAGCGCCAAGCGCGCCCTGGTGATCGGGGCCGACACCATGTCCCGCCTGCTGGACTGGCAGGACCGCTCCACCTGCGTCCTCTTCGCCGATGGGGCGGGGGCAGTGGTCCTGGGGGCCAGCGAGGAGCCGGGGATCATTTCCACCCATATCAGCGCTGATGGCGCCTACAAGGACCTGCTCCAGGTGCCCAAGGGGGTGGGCGGGGGCCAGACCGACGCCGACCCCTACCTGGAGATGCGCGGCAACGAGGTCTTCCGCATGGCGGTCAACACCCTGGGCCGCATTGTCGACGAGACCCTGGAGGCCAATGGCCTGGACAAGTCCGCCATCGACTGGCTGGTCCCCCATCAGGCCAACATCCGCATCATCCAGGCCACGGCCCGCAAGCTGGACCTGCCCATGGAGCAGGTGGTGGTGACCGTGGGCGATCATGGCAATACCTCCGCCGCCTCGATCCCCCTCGCCCTCGACACCGCCATCCGTGACGGGCGCATCAAGCGCGGCGAGACCCTGATCATGGAGGCTTTCGGCGGCGGCTTCACCTGGGGCTCCGCCCTGGTGCGCTACTGACTGGCTTTTTACCTGGCTGGGCCCCCCATCCGCCCACCGTCGTCACCGGCCGGTAGTGGCGGTGATCCCCTTCCTTAGCCCTTGCCCCTTGCCCTTTAACCCTACCCGAATTGACCATCCCGATGTCCCGATGAGAAAGCAGATCGCGATCGTCTTTCCCGGCCAAGGCTCCCAGTCCGTGGGCATGCTCGCCGAACTGGCCGCGGCTTATCCCCTGGTCCCGGAGACCTTCGCCGAGGCCTCCACGGTCCTGGGCACCGATCTCTGGGACCTGGTCAGCCGGGGCCCGAAGGAACTGCTCGACCGGACCGATCTCACCCAACCGGCCATGCTCACCGCCGGGGTCGCCGTCTGGCGGGTCTGGCAACTGGAAGGCGGGACCCGGCCCGACTGGCTGGCGGGCCATAGCCTGGGTGAATTCACCGCCCTGGTCTGCGCCGGGGCCCTGGGGTTCGCCGACGCCGTGGCCCTGGTGGCCCAGCGCGGCCGCTTCATGCAGGAGGCCGTGCCGGCGGGGGCCGGCGCCATGGCCGCCATCCTCGGTCTGGCGGATGACCAGGTCGCCGCCGCCTGCGCGGAGGCGGCCCAGGGTCAGGTCCTGGCCCCGGTCAACTTCAACTCCCCTGGACAGGTGGTCATCGCCGGCGAGGCGGGGGCGGTGGAGCGGGGCATCGCCGCGGCCAAGGCCCGGGGCGCCAAGCGCGCCGTGCCCCTGCCGGTGAGCGTCCCCTCCCACTGCGCCCTGATGCGCCCCGCCGCCGAGCGGCTGGCCGCCGCCCTGGCCGCGGTGGACATCGCTCCCCCCAGCATTCCCGTGCTGCACAACGCCACCGTGGATACCGCCCAGGAGCCGGAGGCCATCCGCGAGCGCCTGGTGCGCCAACTCCATAGCCCGGTGCGCTGGGTGGAGACGGTGCGTCGCCTGGCGGACGGGGGCGTCAGCCTGGTGATCGAGGCCGGCCCCGGCAAGGTGCTGGCCGGTCTCACCAAACGCATCGATGAGCGACTGGAGGGCCTGGCGATGTTCGATCCCAAGGGCCTGTCCGCGGCGCTGGAGGCCACGCAAGATGTCTGAGCAGCAAACCCAACTCCCAACCCAAGCTCAAGTCCTACCCCTGAGCGGGGAGATCGCCCTCGTCACCGGGGCCTCCCGGGGCATCGGTCAGGCCATCGCCCTGGCCCTGGGCCAGGCCGGGGCCGTGGTCGCCGGTACCGCCACCACGGAGGTCGGCGCCGAGCGCATCAGCGACTACCTGACCGCGCGCGGGGTTCAGGGGGCGGGACTGGTCCTGGACGTGGCCGATCCCCAATCCGTGGAGAGCCTCATGGAGCGCCTGACCACGGACCTGGGCGCCCCCTCCATCCTGGTCAACAACGCCGGCATCACCCGCGACAGCCTGCTGATGCGCATGAAGGATGGCGACTGGCAAAGCATCATCGACACCAATCTCGGCTCCGTCTACCGCATGTCCAAGGCCTGTCTGCGGCCCATGACCAAGGCCCGCAAGGGGCGCATCATCAATATCGCCTCGGTGGTGGCGGTGATGGGCAATGCCGGTCAGGCCAATTACGCCGCCGCCAAGGCCGGCATGATCGGCTTCAGCAAGTCCCTGGCGCGGGAGGTTGGCTCCCGGGGCATCACCGTCAACTGCGTGGCGCCGGGGCTGATCGACACCGACATGACCCGCGCCCTGGAGGAGGCCCAGCAGCGCCAGATCCTGGCCGGCATCCCCCTGGGGCGCTGGGGGAAGGTGGAGGAGGTGGCCGCGACGGTGGCCTTCCTCGCCTCGCCCGCGGCGGCCTACATCACCGGCGAAACCATCCACGTCAACGGTGGCATGTGGATGGCGTGAATCGCCACCGGGCTTGCCCCGGGTGGCGTGCCTTTCCTCTGACAACGAATCCGCCTAGAATAGGCGCCGCCCCGTCTGGGGCCATCTATGTAACTCTGTGAGGGTCAAAAACAATGAGCAGCGTTGAAGAACGAGTACGGAAGATCGTGGTGGATCAGCTAGGCGTCAAGGAGGAGGAGGTGACCCTCGAGGCCTCTTTCGTCGACGACCTCGGCGCCGATTCGCTGGATACCGTCGAGCTGGTGATGGCCCTGGAAGAGGAGTTCGAGACCGAAATCCCCGACGAGGATGCCGAGAAGATCACCACCGTCAAGCAGGCCATCGATTACATCAACGCGCATCAGGCTTGATCAGGACCCTCGCGTCCTCCGGGGCGGGTGGCGGCGTCAACGGGACGCGGCCCCCATCCGGGCTTTAGATCAACCTCCAGGGTAGGTTCGAGGGGAAACTCCATGTCGATTAGAAGGGTCGTGGTCACTGGCGTCGGCCTTGTCGCTCCGGTGGGTCTGGATACCAGGAGCGGGTGGGACAACATCCTGGCCGGCCGCAGCGGCATCCAGCCCATTACCCACTTTGAGATCGCGCCCTTCACCACCCGGTTTGGCGGGCCTATCTACGGCTTCGATCCCGAGCTGTACGTCGCCAAGAAAGATGTCAAGAAGATGGATAAATTCATCCATTACGGCATCGGCGCCGG
>JAGVUH010000495.1 GCA_019136395.1 Gammaproteobacteria bacterium | reverse complement strand
TCACCCTGCGCCAGACCATGGCGGATGGGGCGAAGGTGGAGCGGGCCTTCCTGGGTCAGGAGGATCTGGCGGGGCGCAAGACCGAAAAGTGGGAAATCCAGATGACGGGTCCCGACGGCAAGTCCATGAAGACCACGGAATGGTATGACCCGGAGTTGCGGATGGCCATCAAACAGGAATATCCCGGTGGCATCGTCAGCGAACTCATCAATATCAGCGTCGGGCCTCAGGCCGCGGAGCTTTTCACCATTCCGGCGGGCTATAACCGCATGGAGATGCCCCAGGGCGGGCCGGCGGGAGCGCCCCAGGCCCCGGCCCCCCGGCCCTGATCACCACACCCCGGGCGTGCCGCCACCAGGTGGCGCGCCTCTTCCCACCCAGGCCAGGCGAATGCCATGATCACGGTTATCGGTAGCCTCAAGGGGGGCTCGGGCAAGAGCACCCTGTCCTTCAATCTAGCCGTGTGGCTGGCCATGGCGGAGGTCAAGGTCCAATTGGTGGATGCCGATCCCCAGGCCACCCTGACGGATGTCGTGGATGTGCGCCTGGAAGAGGGTTTCACGCCGAAACTCAAGGTGAAGGGCAAGGTGGGTCTGGCGCCCGATCTCCTGGCTAACGCCGATGAAACCCTGATCGACATCGGCACGGCGGACATGGATGCCCTGCGCCAGGCCCTGAAGCTCTGTGACCGGGTGGTGGTTCCGGTCCCCCCGTCCCAGGCCGATATCTGGTCCACCCAGCGCTTCATCCATCTGGTCGAGTCCACGGTCCCACACAACACGCCCAAGATTCTGGGCTTTATCAACCGCGGCGACACCCACCACAGCGTCCGCGAGACCAATGAGACCGCGGCCGCCCTGGTCTCCCTGCCGGGCATCAAGTACATCAAGCCCCGCATCGCGACGCGCACTGTTTTCCGACGCTCCTTCAGCGAGGGGTTGGCGGTCTTCGAGCTGGAACCGCGCGGCAAGGGCGCCAAGGAATTTTTCGCCCTGGCCGCCACCCTGTATCCGCACCTGGTGAGTTGATCTGAATCCGGGTGCCGTGGGACCAACGGACGCACATCTGACTGGCGATGAGCAGCGGTAAATTCATGGCGCCAAGCAGTGATCCAACCCGGACCGGGGAGATGGGCACCGGCAAGGTGGGCGAGCAGGAGGCCATTGCCTTCGAGCGCCTTTCCCATGCCTTCGAGACCAGCGCCAAACGCTGGGAACTCATCGTCTATCCCTCCATGTTCGCCTTCATCATCCTCGCCGCCTATGGCTTTTACCTGGTGTTCAGCCTGGCCAAGGATGTCCATTACATGGCCATCAGCATCGACAGCAACATGACGGTGCTGGCCAGCAACATGCAGTCCATGTCCGACAACGTCAGTCAGATGAGCAACAGCGTCCGCGCCATGGCGTCCAGCGTCGAGGCCATGGCGACGGATGTCGAAACCCTCAGGCCCATGCTGGCCACCATGGATGCCCTCAATCAGTCCCTGCGCCTCATGACCCACACCACGGGGACCATGAGTTACGACATGGGCAACCTGAACCGCAGTATCAGCCGGCCCATGGGCTTCATGAACTCCTTCATGCCCTGGTAGCGGTCTATGCGCCTCGGCCGCGGACCTACCTCGCGGTCCGCCCTGATCAGGGCCCAGGCGGTTGGCCTATTGGATCGGTTCCAGGGTGGGGGCCGGGCGTTGCAGGAAATTCCCCTGGACGAAATCCACGCCCACCGTCCACAGGACGCTGAGGGTGCGGGCATCCTCGATGTTGGTGGCGATACTGGCCTTGCCCTGGGCGTGGATGAGACCGACGAGCTGAGTGAGCTGCTGTTCCTTGCGCTCGTCATCGGCGATACCCGCGGTCAGTTGGGCATCGAGCTTGACGTAGTCGGCGACCAGGCCGGCGAGCAGCCGGTCCGGGTGGGGGGCGACCCCGAAGCGGTTGATGGCCAGATGGCAGCCAAGCTGGGCCAGGTCCTGGGCGAATTGGGCGTACAAGGGCCCGTTGGCGCGCACCTGCTCCTCCAGGATCTGGAAGGTGAGCCAAGTCCCGGCCAACTGGTGACGGGCGATGAGGCCCTCCAGCCAGGTGATGAATCCTGCCTCCCGCACGGTTTCCTCGGCCAGGTTGATAAAAAAGTTCAACCGGCGGTCGTTGCGCCGCTGTTCGGCCAGGGCCAGGAGGGCATGTTCGATCACCCAATGGTCGATGGCGACCATGCGTCCGGACTGGACCGCGGCGGCGAGAAACTCCTTGGCCTCGCGCACCCCCTGGCGGTCGTCGCGCAGGCGGATGAAGACGTTGTAACGCTCCTCACCATCCCCTTTCAGGCTGATGATGGGTTGATAGAAGAGCTGGAAATAATCGCCGCCGAGGGCGCGGTTGATGCGTTGGGCGAATTGGCGTTCATCCTCCCGCTCTCGCGTCGGGACGCCGCCAATGGCGGCGTTGGCACTGCCGGGGCCCTTGGGGGCCTTCTTCCCCGTCTTGCCACAGGTCTCCTCCAGCGCCTCTACCCGTTGCCGCAGCTCCCTGACCAGCCGACGTTGCTGGAGGTCATGGAATTCCCGTGAGATCAGGAGCGCCATCCAGGGGAAATTCCCCTTGTCGCAGGCGTCCCGCGCCCCTAGCCGGCGGGCCTGGAGGAGTTGGGCCTGGTCCGCGCCGGTCTCGGTGAGGATGATCAGGGGCAGGTCCTGCTTCAGGTCCCGATAGCGCGTCAGGGCGGTGTTCAGTTCCAGGTGTGGGGGGCGAGGAAGGCAGAGCAAGAGGTCGGGAACGGCGGCGGCGACTTGAGTCGCCAGTTCCTCCAGGCGCGGGCAATGGTCACCCTGGGCCTCCAGACCCACCTGCCGCAGACCGGCGAGGATGCTCCGGGCCTCGTCTTCCTGAGGGGAGAGGATCAACAACTTCGGTGGCACGGGGGCGTTTTCCATGGCGGGCAGGGGTTAGTGGGAGGTAGGGGAATTATACCTAGCGCCGCTCAAGCCTGCCGGCCGCCACCGGAGCGGTCGCGGGGATGTCAGGGCTCAAACAGCGGCAGTTTGCTGGGGGCCCCCGGCACCTCCCGCACCAGCTTGGGGACCAGATAGCCGGGCAAGGCGGCCCGCAGGCGAAGGAGAATCTCCCGGGCTTCGGCGACGGGGACCGCGAAATGGGCCGCGCCCGCCACGGGATCGAGCAGATGCAGGTAATAGGGCAGCACCCCGGCCGCGAATAGGGCCTCGCTCAACTCGATGAGGCAGTCGGGATCGGCGTTCACCCCACGCAACAGGACGCTCTGATTGAGCAGGGTCGCCCCCGTGCGCCTCAGGGCGGCCAGGGCTTCAATGACCTCGGGGCTCAATTCCCGGGGGTGATTGGCGTGGATGACGATGACGAGGGGCAGGCGGCTGGCGGCAAGGAGGGCGCATAGCCGCGGGCTGATCCGGGAGGGGAGCACCACCGGCAGGCGGGTGTGCAACCGCAGGCGACGCACCTGGCTCAGGGTCCCGACCTGACGGAAAAGGTCCGCCAGGCGCGCGTCATCCAGCATCAGGGGATCGCCGCCGCTGAGGATGACCTCGGTCAGATCCGGGTCCCGCGCCAGGATCTGTATGGCTTCTTGCTCGTGGTCATGGATCAGGGCCTCCGCGGCATAGGGAAAATGGCGGCGGAAGCAGTAGCGGCAATGCAGGGCGCAGGCCCCGGTGACCACCAGCAGGGCGCGGCCCCGGTACTTGCGCAACAAGCCGGGGGCGCCGCGGGCCTGGGCATCACCCACCGGATCCTGGGTATAGCCGGGATGGGCCTCACCTTCCTCGCGCAGGGGCAGGACCTGGCGCAACAGGGGGTCCGCCGGGTCCCCGGTCCGCATGAGGCGGGCGAAGCCCCGGGGTACCAGGCAGGGGAAGGCGCGGGCCGCGGAGCGGTCGGCAAGACCCGGGTCCAGGCCCAGAAACGTCAGCAACTCCTCGGGACGGGTAAAGGCGGTCCGCAATGCCTGCCGCCAGACCTCCCCCGGCGACACGGCGGGCGGCAAGGGTCCTGACCCTGAGTCTGGGTATAATGAGCCGTTTTGTTCCGACCCCATCCGAAGAGTTACTGACATGGCGATATACAACACCAACGAGTTTCGCGGCGGCCTCAAGATCATGCTGGATGGTGATCCATACACCATCATCGAGAACGAGTTCGTCAAGCCCGGCAAGGGCCAGGCCTTCAACCGCGTCAGGATCCGAAACCTCAAGACCGGCCGCGTGGTTGAGCGCACCTTCAAGTCCGGCGAGTCGGTGGAGGCGGCGGATGTGCATGATACCCAGATGCAGTATCTCTACAACGATGGCGACACCTGGCACTTCATGGACCCGGCGAGCTACGAGCAGTTGACCGCCGACGCGGCGGCGGTGGGGGATGCCGCCAAGTGGATCAAGGAGGAGGACATGTGCCAGGTCACCCTCTACAACGGCGCCCCCCTGTCGGTGGAACCGCCCAACTTCGTCATCCTGCGCATCGTCGAGACCGACCCCGGTCTCAAGGGCGATACCTCCGGCGGTGGCGGCAAGCCGGCGACCCTGGAGACCGGCGCCGTGGTGCGCGTCCCGCTCTTCGTGCAGATCGACGAGCTCATCAAGGTGGATACCCGCTCCGGGGAGTACGTCTCCCGCGCCAAGGAGGAATGAGCCCCGCCCAAGGCGCGTCGGTGGTGCGGCTCGCCAGTGCCAGTGCGCGCCGCCGGACCATCTCCCTCGGCGGCGTTCCTGGACGGATCGGCTCCTTGCCCCTTCCCGGCGGATTGGCCTCATGCCCCTCTTCCCTGGAGCTTGTCATCCCAGTTCTGGCGGGTGAGGCATGATTGTTTCTTGCCCCTCACCGGAAGGGGGTAGAGCGCCAACCAGTCCGGTGGACTGGCGGCCAGCGGCCACCCTTGCCGCGCTGCGGGCCCGGGCCGAGCTCTACGCCCTCATTCGCCGGTTCTTCGCGGCGGCCGGCGCGCTGGAGGTCGAAACCCCCATCGCCTCCCATGCCGGTCTGACGGATCCGGCCCTGGAGAGCTGGCGGACGGCCTGGACGGGTCCCACGGGGGTTGAGCCACTCTGGCTGCATACCTCGCCCGAATTCCCCATGAAGCGGCTGCTGGCCGCGGGTTCGGGGCCCATCTACCAGATCTGCAAGGTCTTCCGTGATGGTGAGCGCGGTCGCCGGCATCATCCGGAATTTACCCTGCTGGAGTGGTACCGCCCCGGGTGGGACGGCGAACGGCTTATCGCCGAGGTGGCGGACCTGGTGCGGCAGGCGCTGGGCCAGCCCGAGCGGCCGGTCGAGATCTTCAGCTATCGCCAACTGTTTCGCGATCGCCTGGCCATCGATCCCCTTCACGCCACCCTGGCCGAGTTGGCGGCCTGCGCCCGGGATCAGGGAATCGCCGGGGTTGAGCACCTGCGCCTCGATCCTGATGGCTGGCTCGACCTGCTCCTCACCCACTGCCTGGAGACCGGGCTGGGCCGGGGGCGCTTGACCTTCATTCGCGACTACCCCCCCAGCCAGGCGGCCCTGGCGCGACTCCGTCCCGGTCCCGAACCGGTTGCCGAACGCTTCGAGCTCTACCTGGAGGGGGTGGAACTGGCCAATGGGTTTGCCGAACTGACCGATGCCGCCGAGCAGCGCCGGCGCTTCGAGCAGGATCAGGCCCGTCGCCGCGAACTGGGCCTGTCCGTCCCGCCCCTGGACAAGGCCTTCCTCGGCGCCCTGGCGGCCGGGATGCCCGAGGCCGCGGGCGTTGCCCTCGGCCTGGACCGGCTCCTGATGGCCATCACCGGCGCCAGCCATATCGATCAGGTGCTGGCCTTCCCCATCGAGCGGGCTTGAAGCCAGGGGCCGGGTGACGACCACGGAAACCCGAACCCTAACCCTGAAGCCAGGGACTGGGTGATGACAACTGAAACCACGAATCTCAACCCCGGCGCCAGGGGCTGGGTGATGACCTCCGAATCCCCGTCCCCAACCCTGAAGCCAGGGATCAAGGGATGATCATGGAGGCCGACCGCCGGTCTCTCTGGACATCGGTGCCTTTTTTGCGCCAAAAAACCGCCGATGGATTTCTCGGGGTATAGTCTGATCTCGCTGTTACCGGTCCGGTCTGCCGCCTAAGCGGACGATCCGGTTGAATAGATTGATTCAGGAAGCCCAAGAACATGACGCCAGTTAAGCCTGCCCAGGCGCTTGGATTTGCCACCCGCGCCATCCACCACGGATACGATCCCTACGAGGGGCCCGGCGCCCTGTGTCCGCCCATCTACCTCAGTTCCACCTACGCTTTTCCCACGATCGCCGAGGGCATGGCCCGCTTCGCCGGCGAACGGCCGGGATATGTCTACTCCCGGGTCGGCAATCCCACCACCCGGTTGCTGGAGGAACGGCTGGCAAATCTTGAGGTCGGTGAGGCGGCCCTGGTGACCGCCTCGGGTCAGGGGGCAACCACCTCCCTGCTCTGGACACTGCTGAAGCCGGGGGATGAACTGATCGCGGACAAAACCCTCTACGGTTGCACCTTCGCCTTTTTCCACCATGGGCTGGAGAAGTTCGGGGTCCAGGTCCGCCACCTGGACTTGACCGAGCCGGCCAACCTGGCCGCCGCCATCTCGTCCCGCACTAAGTTGGTCTTTTTCGAGACGCCGGCCAATCCCAACATGCGTCTGGTGGATATCGCCGCCGTCGCGGATATCGCCCGTCGCCACGGGGCCCTGACGGTGGTGGACAACACCTATTGCACGCCTTACCTGCAGCGCCCCCTGGAACTGGGGGCCGACTTGGTCGTCCATTCCGCCACCAAATATCTGGGCGGCCATGGCGATCTGCTGGCGGGGGCCATCGTCGGTCCCAAGGCGATCCTGGACGAGGTGCGTTTCATCGGCATCAAGGACATGACCGGGGCCGTGCTCTCCTCCCAGGATGCCTTCCTCATCCTGCGCGGCCTCAAGACCCTGGCCCTGCGCATGGACCGCCATTCCCTCAATGCCATCCAGGTGGCGGAATTTCTGGAGGGTCATCCGGCGGTAGCGGTCGTCCATTACCCCGGCTTGGCCTCCTTTCCCCAGCGTGACCTCGCCTGCCGCCAGATGGGCCAGCCGGGCGGCATGGTCGCCTTCGAACTCAAGGGCGGCTTCGAGGCCGGCCGGCACTTCATGGACGCCCTCCAACTCTTCACCCGTGCCGTCAGCCTGGGGGATGCGGAGAGTCTGGCCCAGCACCCGGCCAGCATGACCCACGCCGTCTATAGTCTTGAGGAGCGGGCCGCCCATTTTATCAGCGAAGGCCTGGTAAGGCTGTCGGTGGGTCTGGAGAATCGGCAGGACCTGCTGGCTGATCTGAAACAGGCGCTGGGTTGAGACATGATCTTGATCCCCGGCGTTTTCTCCACCTTCAGCGCAGCCTTGATAGCGGAGGGGAGGAAGAGTTGGAGGATCCTGATCATGCTTCACACTGATTCAGAATGAATATTGATCAGCATGAATCCTGATCAGCATGAATCCTGATCAGCATGAAGCCTGATCGGAATAAATAAGACCTGGACAACGGTGTCCGGTTCAATTAGCCCGGCAGCACTCTCAATGCCCTCTCTGAGCAGTCCAGAGGGGCCAGGACGCCACCCCCGCCAGGATTTCGTTTTTTGTGTCCGCCG
>JAGVUH010000175.1 GCA_019136395.1 Gammaproteobacteria bacterium | reverse complement strand
TCGGCATCGTCTTTAACGCCATCGCCGTCGCTGTCGCGCTGGTCGGCTGCGCAGCCATTGACATCTACGGTCGCCCCGGCGGTGGTCCCTGGACATTGGTCCACATCGTCTTTAACGCCATCGCCATCGCTGTCGCGCTGGTTGGCGGCGCAGCCATTGGCATCGACGTGCGTCCCGGCGGCGGTCCCCGGGCACTGGTCACACTGGTCGGCATCGTCTTTAACGCCGTCACCGTCGCTGTCGCGCTGGTTGGCGGCGCAGCCATTGGCATCGACGGGCGCCCCGGCGGCGGTCACTGGGCACTGATCGGCATCATCTTTAACGCCGTCACCGTCGCTATCACGTTGGTCGGCGGCACAGCCGTTGGCATCTACCGGCATCCCGGCGGCGGTCCCCGGACACTGGTCGCCATCGTCTTTGACGCCGTCGTCGTCGCTATCATCTTGGGTTACGGGACAGCCGTAAGCGTCGACCCTGGTGCCGGACGGAGTGCCTGGGCAACGATCGCAACTGTCCGGTACACCGTCCCCATCCAGGTCACTACCTAACCCATTTACGGGACAAGGATCTTCGTAGTCCAGTATGCCGTCCCCATCGGTATCTCGAACTAAGGGGAATTTATCGACACGGGTATTGAACTGAGGTGGAGCCACGCCCCCACTGAACTTCAGTTGTTTCGTGATTGACTGTTGGGCCTGGAGTGTCGCGGAGAGCCCTTGCATGAGGATGAAGGGCTCACCTGCGGGGGTGCGACCATCAACCGCCAGGATCGTCGCGGCACCCGCCCCGGTAAGTACCAACCTGATGGCTCCAGGGAAAGGGCTGGTACTGACATTGGTCACCTTGAGGGTGATCAGGTGTTGTTTGGCTGATTTCTTGTACTGGCGTTTCACCTCACCCACCGTGAAGTCTACCCCACCCTCCAGCCACCCCGGGGGTAATGGGAGGGCCTCCAGGCGGGTGGTGAGGTTCAAGCCCCCGGAACCACCCTTGAACACCAGTTTCCGCGAGAGAGATTCCCCTTTGGGAATCATTCCGATCTGCTGTTGCTTTAGGATTAGGAAATACGGC
Source organism: Gammaproteobacteria bacterium (assembly GCA_019136395.1). Next base: position 8,483 of record JAGVUH010000175.1, on the reverse strand, counting down.
ATACCGTCAGGGGTCATGCCATCATGCCCCAGGGGTATTGCGTTACCCGACCCAGTCACCACCAGGCGAAGGCCGCCCATGAAGGGGCTATCGCTGGTATTGGTGACGGTGACGTTTACTGAATATTGCCCGGGTAACCATTTGTACTGCGGCGAAGACTGACTGACCTTGAACAGACCCGACGTCCCCTCCCAGCCCGAGTCGAGTGGCAACAAGTCCGCCCTGGTGGTGTAAGAGAGCTTGCCGCTACCGCCCTTAAATACAAGATTTTTTTGTAAGGATTGTCCCGTGAGGAGCACTCCAGTCTCTGGCTGGAGCACAAAAAAAGGCTCGCCCGCCAATGTCGAGCCATCTTTACCCTGGACCGCGCTGCCGCCAGAATCGGTCACGGCGATACGCAGGCCGCCAATCAGTGGACCGTCACTGACGTTGGTGACCTTAACCTTGGTCGTAAACTGCCTAGTTCTTCGATCGTAAAGAGGCTGTGACTGGGTGATGGATACCAACAGCTTACCGTCCACCCACCCTACGCCCCCTGCCTGGGTCAGCGATGGCGCGAACAGGAGCTCCATCAACATGATCACCCACATAAAACGCAGGAAAATCGATGATGTGCCAGCAGAGTTTACAAGCATTTCAACATCCTGTGAGTAACAGTCCGCCGAGTGTCGCCGCGGGAACTGTCAGTAAGAAAAATCAAAAATGGGTTGTAAAACAACCTCTAAAAACTACGAGGTCAGTGAAGTGTAAGTCCTAACAGATTCGAGTAGTTTTCCAAAAATTAACTAGCCATTCCTATGACAGTTTGTCAGATAAGTAACACCGCGTTGCGGCCACTCTTGGGGTGCGTTCATTTTCAAGGACATGAATTTCTGTCAGGCGCAGCCCACTCAACATTCTGCAAATTCCTGAATCAACCGGATAGGCATGTCACCAAAATCCAGACGGGATGCCTCTTATCGGCTTGCATGCCAGTCCCCATCGGCATGCAATGCTCTGTAAATTAAGCAGTTGCCACCCACCCTGCGGTAACAATTTAGCCTGCAGCACCCTGACCCGCGCCTATGTATCCACTGTGATGACCGTCACTCTAAGTCATCGACATCTAATTCATGGTCGTGGCTGCGACCTGGTGCGACGCAAAGCTGGCGGCCAATGGGATCGGCGCCGACCTGTCCGCGGCGCTGAACAAGGCTGGGCTTGAGAATCGAGGCCCTCATCGACGACATAATCGCCGCCAACCCCCGGCCAGGTGGCGCAGTACCGGGCCGGCAAGGACAAACTTTTCGGCTTCTTCGTCGGCCAGGTGACGCGGGCGAGCAAGGGCCAGGCCGACCCCGAGCAGGTCAACGAGCTGCTCAAGGCCAAGCTGGCGGATTGCAGCCGTGAATCTGCTAATCTGTTCAGCCCCGCCACCCGGCCAAGCCTCTGACCAGGATCACCGCTGATGACCACCCCCGCCCCCCTGCGCCTGAACAAAGATCAGGACCGCCGTCTCCTCGCCGGCCACTGCTGGGTCTACAGCAACGAGATCGATACCCAGGCGACGCCGCTGAAGGGTCTGGAGCCCGGTCAGCCGGTGCAGATCTTCAGCAATGGTGGCCACCCCCTCGGGCACGGCTACGTCAACCCCCAGTCCCTGATCTGCGCCCGGCTGGTCACCCATGACCCGCGCCGGCCCCTGGGCCCGGCCCTGTGGCTCGAACGGCTGCGCCAGGCCCTGGAGTTGCGTGAACGGCTCTACGACCAGCCCTTCTATCGCCTGGTCTACGGGGAAAGCGATGGCCTGCCCGGCCTGGTGGTGGACCGCTACGGCGACCTGCTGGTGGTGCAGATCACTACCGCCGGCATGGAGCGGGCCCGCACCGACCTGCTCACCGCCCTGGACCAGTTGCTGCGACCCACTTGCATCCTGCTGCGCAACGACAGCCCGGTCCGGGAACTGGAGGGCTTGCCCCTGACCAACGAGGTGGTCCGGGGGAACGACCCGGGGGAGATCGAGGTGCCGGAGCACGGCAATCTGTTCCGGGTTTCGCCCCTGACCGGCCAGAAGACCGGCTGGTTTTTCGACCAGGCGGAGAACCGCGCCCGCCTGGCCCGCTTCGGCCGCCCGCGGCGCGCCCTGGATGTCTGTAGCTACGTCGGCGCCTGGGGGTTGCGGGCCGCCCGGCTCGGGGCCGAAGAGGTCGTGTGCGTGGACAGTTCGGCCACGGCCCTGGCGGCGGTGGGCGCCAACGCCGAGCGCAACGGCCTGCTGGAGCGGGTCAGCGGCCTCCAGGGCGACGCCTTCGACGCCCTACGCCAGCTCAAGGAGGAAGGGGAGCGCTTCGACCTGGTGATGCTCGATCCCCCGGCCTTCATCAAGCGGCGCAAGGACGAGCGCGAGGGCCTCCAAGCCTACCAGCGCCTCAACCGGCTCGGCCTGGACGTGCTGGAGCCCGGCGGCCTGCTGGTGACCTCCTCCTGCTCCTTCCACCTGGGGCGGGACGAGTTCCTGCGCCTGGTGCAGCAGGCCGCCCGCCGCGCCCATGTCAGCCTGCAACTGCTGGCGATGGGCGGGCAGGGACCGGACCATCCGGTGCATCCCGCCATCCCCGAGACGGCCTATCTCAAGACCTTCTTCCTGCGGGTCCTGCCGGGCTTTTAGACCACCGGTCGCCGCGCCTGGCGCGGCGCGACCCTTTTCCTGGCAGCCGATCAAATGATCACACCCCCCCTGCTGCCTGGGCTACCTTGGTTGGCACAAGCCACTGATGCTCTTGCTCCCTCCCCCCTGGTGGGGGAGGGTTGGGGAGAGGGGGCTGAACGAATGCACAGCCGAGTCCGGCGCCGCCACCCGAGCCCGGCGGCGACCTCCTGACCCCGCGCATCCAACCCAACACCTGGTCGAACTTCATCACGACCCTGGCGGCACGGTGGGACGCCAGGGTCATCAGGCGTGGGTGGGGGATCACCGCGCCGGCGTCGCCCAGTTGTCGCCCGGGGCGGAAGCACCCGGCGCCCCCTCGCCGGTATCACCCGGCTGACCGCCATCATCAGCCCCTGACTGGTCCTGGCCGGCCGATTCCGCCACCGGGCGTGCCCAGCCCGCATCTACCGACTGACTTTCCCCCAGCCGCATCGCGCCTGAATCCTCCATCGCGCCTTCCAGCGGTCCTGCCCGGTCGGAATCTGCCGGCTGCGCCCAACCCGAAGCTTCCGCTGGGCCCTCCGCCGGCTGCGCCCAGTCGGAATCGCCTGTTGGTCTATCCGCCGGCTGGTCCCAGCCGCCCTCGCCGGGCGTGCCCCAGCCCGCCTCATTCGCCCGGCTGGTGTCCGGCGCACCGGGGGCGTCCGCCGCCGCCGGTTGGTCCCAACCGCTCTCGCTCGATTGGCCCCAACCACTGCCCTGCCGTTCCCAGCCGCCGCCGCTTTCGATCTCGATCTTGACGCTCTCCAGATCCACCTGTTCGGTCTTGTTCAACCCCATGGTCACGATGCCGGGGAAGGCGATGATGGCCGCCACCATGGCGATCTGGATCAGGACGAAGGGAATGGAGCCCCGGTAGATATCCAGGGTCTTCACCCCCTCCACCCGCCGGTGCGTAACCCGGTCGATGAAGGCCTGGGCCGGTGCCACGCTGCGCAGATAGAAGAGGGCGAAGCCGAAGGGCGGGGTCAAGAACGAGGTCTGGAGGTTCATGGCCAGCAACACGCCGAACCAGACCAGGTCGATGCCCAGCTTGTCCGCCACCGGCGCCAGCAAGGGCACCAGGATGAAGGCGATCTCGAAGAAGTCGATGAAGAAGCCCAGCAGGAAGATGACAAAGTTGACGAAGACCAGGAAGCCGATCTGGCCACCGGGCAACTTGTCGAACAGATGCTCGACCCAGAGCTGACCATCCACGGCGGTGAAGGTGAAGCTGAAGACGGTCGAGCCGATGAGGATGAACAGCACGAAGGTGGACAGGCGCGCCGTCGCCTCCAAGGCATGCCTGAGCAATTGCCGGTCCAGCTTGCGACGGGCCAGGGCCATGATCAGGGCACCCACCGCCCCCATGGCCCCACCCTCGGTCGGCGTCGCCACCCCGAGGAAGATGGTTCCCAGCACCAGGAAGATCAGGATCAGTGGCGGGATCAGGACGAAGGTCACCCGCTCGGTGAGCCGCGACAAGAGCCCCAGACCCAGGGCCTGGTTGATCAGGGCTCCGATGAAGGCCAGCAGGGTGGCGCCCGTCAGGGTGACGACGAGGGTCTCGTCCAGGGCCGGCTTGACCTCGGTCCCCGTCAGGACGCCAAGGATCTCGCCATAGTGCTGCCCGAAGGCGACCGCGGCGACGGCGATGATCAGGGTGAAGACCGCCAGGGAGCGCAGCCCCGAGCTACCGTCGGGCTCGGCGTAGGTGCGCGCCTCGGGCGGCAGGGCCGGCACCAGGGTGGGCTTGAAAATGGCCATGAAGATGATGAAGAGGGCGAAGAGTCCCACCAGTGCGAAGGCCGGGATGAAGGCGCCCATGTACAGGTCGCCGACGCTGCGGCCCAACTGGTCGGCCATGACGATCAGCACCAGGGAGGGCGGGATGATCTGCGCCAGGGTGCCGGAGGCGGTGATGGCCCCGGCGGCGATCGCCGGGCTGTAGCCATACCGCAGCATGATCGGCAGGGAGATCAGGCCCATGGAGATGACCGAGGCGGCCACCACGCCGGTGGTCGCCGCCAGCAGGGCGCCGACGAACAGCACCGCCAGGGCCACGCCGCCGCGGATGGGGCCGAAGACCTGGCCGACGGTATCGAGCAGATCCTCCGCCATGCCACTCCGTTCCAGGATCAGGCCCATGAGGGTAAAGAAGGGGATGGCCAGCAGGGTCTCGTTCTGCATGATGCCGAAGACCCGCAGTGGCAGGGCCTGGAAGAGGCTGGGCGGCAGCAGACCGATCTCCATGCCGATGAAGCCCCAGGTCAGGCCGACGGCCGCCAGGGAGAAGGCCACCGGAAAACCGGTGAGGAGGAAGAGCAGCAGGGACCCGAACATGAGTTCGGGGATGTGGGCGGCAAGGAGCGCGGTCATTTGGTCGCCCCTCCCTGGGGTCCGGCGCCACCGGTCCCCTTAGCGGTGGCGGGCGTGGTCCCCCCGGCCGGCGCCACGGCGGCGATGGCATGCGCGCCGACCTGGCCATCCTCGCTGGCCTCCTCCTCGCCGCTACCCGCATGCAGGGGGTTTGGCCCGGCCCCGGTCAGGAAGGCCAGGCGCTTGATCAGTTCGGACAGGGCCTGAAGCCCCAGCAGGCCGAAGCCGAGGGGCACCAGGGCATAGACCGGCCAGCGGATGAGGCCACCATAATTCTGGGAGATCTCCCCGGAGACGTAGGCCTGCCAGACGTAGGGCCAGGACAGCTTGATCATGAAACCGCATAGGGGCAGCAAGAAGACCAGGAGGCCGACGACATCGATCCAGTTCCGAGCCCGCATGGAGAGTTTACCGGCCAGGACATCGATGCGGACGTGGGCATTTTCCAGCAGGACGAAGCCGGCGCCGAGGAGGAAGACGGCGGCGAAGAGGTACCACTGCACCTCAAGGAAGGCGTTGGAGCTGAGATTAAGGGCCTTGCGGGCCACCGCATTGCTGGCGCTGATGAGGACGGCGGCGAAGACCAGCCAGGGGGTCAGCCTGCCCAGCAGGCGGTTGGTGACATCGATGAGACGGGAGAGGCGCAGCAGGATCTTCATGGGATGGCCCCAGGACCGCCCGGAGGGCAAAACGCCGAGGCCAGCCTACGGCGCTCGGCGTTCCGGGAGTCCGCGGTCGCGGCAAGGTGGACAGAACCGCCGCCGCCGGGTGGGGAACCCGGGGCGGCGGGCCGGGGACTAGAGTTTCTGCGCGGCGAGGTACTGGGTGTAATTGGCCTCCGCCACGGACTGCCATTGCACCTGCTGGGCCATGAAGCTCTTGTAATCAGGATAGACCTTTTTCCAGTTCGGGTTCTTATCGTCCAGTTCCTGATAGACCTCTTGGGCGGCCTTGAAGGCGGCGTCCATGACATCCTTGGGGAAACGGCTCAGCTTGGCCCCCTCGGCGACCAGTTGCTTGAGGGAGGCGGGGTTGCGGGCATCGTAACGGGCCTGGCACTGGACATGGGCGGCGGCGGCGGCCTGGGTGACGATCGCCTGGTAGTCCTTGGACAGGCTGTTCCACTTGTCGCTGTTGATGTAGACGGAGAACTGGGTGCTGCCCTCCCACCAGGCCGGGTAATAGTAGTAGGGCGCCACCTTGTGCAGGCCGAGCTTGAGGTCGTCATAGGGACCAATCCACTCGGAGGCGTCGATGGTGCCCTTCTCCAGGGCCTGGTAGATCTCGCCGGCGGGCAGGGTCTGGGCCACCAGGCCCAGCTTGGCCAGGACGCGCCCGGCGAAGGCCGAGATGCGCATCTTCATGCCATCCAGGTCCTTGACCGACTTGATTTCCTTGCGATACCAGCCTCCCATCTGGGCGCCGGTGTTGCCGCAGGGGAAGTTAACGATGTTGAACTGGGCGTAGAAGTCGCGCAGCAGTTGCAGGCCATTGCCGTCATACATCCAGGCGGTCATGGGGCGCGAGGTCATGCCGAAGGGCACGGAGCAGTCCAGGGCGAAGGTCTCGTCCTTGCCGAAGAAGTAATAGGGCGCGGTATGGGCGCACTCGACGGTGCCCTGCTGGATGGCGTCGACGACACCAAAGGCGGGGACGATCTCCCCCGCCGGATGGACCGAGATCTGGAAATTACCCCCGGTGGCGTCGGCGACGTACCGGGCGAAGGACTCGCTGGCGCCGTAGACGGTGTCGAGGGATTTCGGGAAGCTGGACGCCAGACGCCAGCGGATGGGTTCCTGGGCCCGGATGATGGCCGGGGCGATACCGGTGGCGAGAATACCGGCCATGCCGGCGCCTTGCAGAAAGGAACGACGTTCCATAAAGCCCCCTCAATGATGCTGATTAACAACAATGGTCATCCTTGATTGTAGGAGAGCGGAGACGATGCCGACAACCGCCTAGACGATTAAATCTCAAGGTTACCCTGGCCGGGCCCGTCCCACGCGCAAGAAATTTTTGGTTCTTCCGGGTCGGGTGGTCCTCCACTGGAGGCCATGGGACGTGCCCGGGTCATCCCGGAACGAGGAGAGGGGCATGACGTGGGCTGGCCGGACTGCGACAATATCGCCGCGCAAAGATGTGCCCCTTTCCCGGTTCGGACCAAGTAGATGACTCCCAGGTATAGCCGCATGAATGCCTCCGTCTCCACGATGCTCGGCCTGCTAATGGCCCTCATGGTGCTGCCCGCCCAGGCCATCGACCTCGTGCCCCTGGATGTCATCCCCCCCCCGCCGGGTCTATCGGCGGTCTCGCTGGCCTACATCGCCAGTCATCGCGGCGATCTGTATCGGGAGGGCGAGCGCCTGGAACTGGATTCCCGCCTGCATCTGGACCAGTTGCAGCTCCGGCTGGGACATGCCTTCGAGCTGGCGGGCCATCCCAGCTACTTTTACGCCCAGGTCGCCAACCTGCGGGTGCGGACCAGTGGCGACCTGGGGGCCATCGATGACAATGGCGGACTCGGCGATCTGGGCATGATGTATGCCATCTGGCCTTACGTGGACCGGGAGGCGGGCCGCTACGTCGGCATCGCCGCCTATCTGAGCCTGCCCACCGGGCAGTACGACGCCGAGCGTACGCGGGTCCTCAACACCAACCCCGGGGAAAACCGCGTCCGGGGCGCCCTGCAGACCGGTTTCAGCCAACGCCTGCTCGACCGTCTCGACTGGCTGGTCGCGGGGGACGTGGCCTGGTTTGGTGACAACGACGACTATTTTGGCAACAGCCCCGTGATGGGCACCCTGAGCCAGCAGCCCCTCTACAGCGCCCAGACCGCCCTCAGTTACCAGTTCAACCGCATGCTTGCCCTCAGCCTGAGCTACTTCTACAACGCCGGCGGCGCGACGCGGACGAAGGTCACGCCCTGGTCCAATGACCTCAGCGCGCATCGCTACGGACTGGTTGGCTACCTCAACCTACCCGTCGGGCGCCTGACCCTGGAGTACGGTGGCGACCTGGAGACCAAGAGCGGCTTTTTCGAAAACCACCGCTGGGTTCTGCGCTTCGCCCACTTTTTCTGACCGGGTGTCCGTGGGCCTGGCACCAGCCGGATCGGGCGGAACACCAAAGCAGTTCTTTGGTTTTCGATCAATAATCCTGAATTGTGTTTATGAATCGAATGCTTATACTGGTTCTTGTCCGGGATGCAAGGGACTCTTGACCAGCACCCTCGTCCCGGCCGCCCTGCAGACCATCAAGAACTCAGGGCTGGCCAAGATCCGGCCCCAGGGCTAATAGCCAATCACTCAAATTTGTAGCGGAGACTAGGCATGGCAAAGACTTACAACGCGGGCGTGAAGGAATACCGCGAGACCTACTGGATGCCGGATTACGTGCCCAAGGACACGGATCTGCTGGCATGCTTCAAGATCACCCC
>JAGVUH010000432.1 GCA_019136395.1 Gammaproteobacteria bacterium | reverse complement strand
CTGCCCACCAGTTTCCTGGTCGACCGTCAGGGTCGTCTGGCCTATCGCCTGACGGGGGAGCAGGAGTTCGATGATCCGGCCATCGTCGCGGCCATCCGTGGCCTGCTGGCGGCCGAATAGGGGCCGACCATGCCCGGTTTGGCCCCGCCCCGGGCCTGATCTGTCTGGCCAGGTCGCGGGCGGGCCGGGGGGAGGACGGACTTAGCCGCGCTGGTCCTTGGGCAGATAATCCTTCTGCCGGTTGCCGGTATAGACCTGCCGCGGGCGGGCGATGCGGGTCCCCGGGGTGTGGTTCTGTTCCCACCACTGGGCGATCCAGCCCGGCAGGCGGCCGATGGAGAAGATGACGGTGAACATGTTCACCGGGATACCGATGGCGCGCAGGATGATGCCGCTGTAGAAGTCCACGTTGGGATACAGGTTGCGGTCGATGAAGTAGGGGTCGGACCGGGCGATGTCCTCCAGACGGCGCGCGATGTCCAGAAGGGGGTCATTGCCGCACAACTGCGGGACCAATTCCGCCGCCACCTTTTGCAGCATCTGGGCGCGAGGATCGAAGTTCTTGTAGACCCGGTGACCAAAGCCCATGAGGCGGACCTTGCTGTCCTTATCCTTGGCCAGCTTGACGTACTCTTCGGGGGTGACGTTGCCCGCGTGGATCTTGTCGAGCATCTCGAGGACCTCGACATTGGCGCCGCCATGCAGGGGGCCCCAGAGGGCGCAGACCCCGGCGGCGCAGGAGGCGAAGAGATTGGCCCCGCTGGAGCCGACCATGCGCACGGTGGAGGTGGAACAGTTCTGCTCGTGATCGGCGTGGAGGATCAGGATCAGGTTCATGGCCCGGTTGATGAGATCCGAGCAGACGTACTGATCATAGGGCTGCGAAAACATCATGTGCAGGAAGTTGGGCACGTAACGCAGCTTGGGGTCGGGATAGATGTAGGGCACGCCGCGGGAGTGACGATAGGCATAGGCGGCGATGGAGCGGACCTTGCTGATGAGGCGCGCGGCGGCGATGAGGAACTGTTGCTCATCCTCCAGGGCGTGGAGTTCGGGATGGAAGCAGGACAGGGAGTTGATCATGGCCGAGAGGATGGCCATGGGCGGCGCCGTGCGGGGGAAACCCTCGAACTGGTGCTTCATGCCCTCGTCCAGGTAGGCGAAGCGCGTCAGGTCCTTGGAAAAGGCGTCGTATTCGGCGTCACTGGGGAGATGGCCCAGGATCAGCAGCAGGGCGACCTCGATGAAGGTGGCGCCATTGGCGAATTGCTCGATGGGGATGCCGCGGTAGCGCAGGATGCCCTGTTCGCCGTCGATGAAGGTGATGGCGCTCTCGCACGCGCCGGTGTTGCCATAACCCGGGTCCAGGGTGATGTGACCGGTCTGGTCACGCAATTTCGAGATGTCGATGGCGCGCTCGCCCTCGCTACCCTCGATCACGGGCAGGCTGTAGCTCTTGTCGCCCAGGGTCAGCGTGGCGGGCGGTAGGGAGAGGGTGGGGGTGGAAAGTGGCTGGCCCATGGGGCAAAACTCCTGTTCGGTGGTCTTGGTCAAGTGTTATTTACCAGCGTAACCCAATCTTCGGTCTTGGGTTGTGCCCGATCTTCACCGGCATTTTCCGTCCCTGCTGGCCGTGAGGGAAGACTGATCTGCCTGGGATGGTATTCGTTGTCCGGGTCAAACGAGATGGTCTACTTCGCGGGCCCGCCGCTGGCTTCCGGGGCGCGAATAAACGGGGGCTATGATCGCATATCCTGGCCTTATCGCGGCATGATCCCTGCCATCGCGGGCTTGCTTTTCCCGTCCCGCCGCCCAAGATGGCGGCAAAAGAGGGGCGTACTGGCTGATTTTTCCTCCGCCAAGCAATTCTCGCGCGGTTCCCGACCCTGGGAAAGCCGGAAACCGCCGGGTCAAATCCTGACAAGCCCCTTGCCGGAGACGGTTCGCGCGTTGAGGAGAGGAGCCCTGGAGAGGAGAGGATGGCAGCGATATTACTGGTGGAGGACGACCTTGATCTGCGGGAGGAGGTCGCCGATTTTCTGCGCGGCGAGGGCCACACCGTTCGCGAGGCCGGGTCACGGCGAGAATTTCGGGCCCTGATGGCGGCGGAACCCTGCGACATCGCCCTTCTTGACCGGCGTCTCCCGGATGGGGATGGTCTGGACCTGATCAGCGAGGGCCGGGCGGCGGGGTGGCGTTGTGGCTTCGTCCTCATGACCGCCCGGGACGCGGCCGCGGAGCGCATCGCGGGTTATGAGACCGGCGCCGATCACTACCTCACCAAACCGGTGCGGCTGGATGAACTGGCGGTCATCCTCAAATCCCTGGCCCGCCGCCTCCATCTCGGCGCCCATTGGCGCCTCAACCTTGCCCTGGGGCTGCTCCAGGCGCCGAATGGGAAAAAGGTCGAGCTGACCGGTCTGGAGGCGGCCTTCCTGGCCATCCTGGGCGTCCATCTCAACCAGCCCCTGGACCGTCGCCAGATCATCCAGGACCTGGGACGGGACTACCTGAGCTACGACCCGCGCAATCTGGATGCCCTGTTGCGCCGCTTGCGGCGGAAGGTCCGGGAGGATGCTGGCGCGGACCTCCCCGTGCAGACCCGGCACGGCCTGGGGTACGTGCTGGTGGAGGCGCTGGTCCCCGACTAGGGTGAGCGGGGTCCGGCTTCCTCCCAGGGCAGCCACAGGCTGAACTCACAACCCCCAGCCGCCAGGTTGGTCACCGCCGCCCGTCCCCCATGGCGGCTGGCTACCTTGTCCACCAGGTAGAGGCCCAGGCCCGCGCCGGGCTCCGTGCTGTTCCGCCCCCGCCGGAAGCGGCGAAAGATCAACGGCAGATCCTCCAGCGGCACCCCCGTCCCCGCGTCCCGGACCCGGACGCGCACCCCCCCTTCCGCGGCCTCCACATTGAGCAGTACCGGCGCCGTGGGGGGCGAGTGGTGGCGGGCATTCTGCAGCAGGTTGCGGATGGCCAGGCGTATCAGGTCGTTATCGCCGGTGCAGACCGGGACCGGGGAGACTTCCAGGCGCATCTCCGGACCGGGGGTGTCGCGCAGGTCGTCCATGGCGGCGCGACAGATTCGTTCCAGATCCAGAGGCCCCCGCCGCAGGGGGGCGTCGGCGCTGGCCAGGCGCTCCGCCGACAGGTAATCGTCCATCAGCCGGGTCAGGCGCTCGCTGGCGCGGCGGATCTTCTCGCCCCGGGCCCGGCCCTTTTCGTCCAGGGTCGGGTCCCGCAGCAGGTTGTGCGCGGCCGCGGCGATAACGCTCAGGGGGGTGCGCACCTCATGGGAAACCAGGGCGAGAAAGTCCGCCTGCTCCTCCCGCAACCCACGTTCCGCGGCTGCCCGGGCCTCCGCCAGCGCCTTTTCCCGCCGCAAGCGTTTGTGGTCGGAGAAGATCGCCAGGCTCAGGACCAGGGTCTGGAGCAGGGCGCCGATGGCCAGGGCCTGGTCGCTGAGCAGGCCGGGGGGCAGCCAACCCTGGCCCCGGGCCAGGTTGACCGTCAGCCCCAGGCCATAGAGGCCGAAGGCCAGTACAAAGGAGCGTGCCCGGTCATCACCGCGCCAGGCCGGGCCCAGGGCCAGGAGCAGGGTCAGGGCGATGAACAGGCCGGTGGCCGGCCACACCAGGCTCAGGGCCAGGCCGGGAAGGCCCGCCAGGACCAGTGCCAGGCCTAGGGCCGCGACCAGGTTGGCGGCCAGGAGTAACCGGCGGCGCCAGAACGGGGCATGGCGCGGTAGCGCGACATAGTCGAGGCTGAAGCGCAGCATCACCGGCAGCGCCAGACACAGCAGGGCCACCATCACGCCATTGGCCAGGCCGGGGAGCCAGAAGCCTGGCTGGGCCTGCTGCAGCCAGCCACCGGCGAGGAGGGCGGCCAGCAGGTTGAGGGCCACGTAGAGGGTGAAGAGGTAGTGGACGCGCTCCTGGCTCCACATCCAGAAGAAGGCATGCAGCAAGGCGATGAGGGCATAGACGCCAAAGTAGAGTCCCCAGACCCGGGCCTCCGCCATGGCCGCCTCGGTGAAGGCCAGGGGTGGCCAGAGGGTCAGGGCAGGGCGGGTGACAAGCCGTGTTTGCAGGCGCAGATAGTAGGTGGTGGGGACGGCCGCGAGCTGGAGGCGAAACAGCGGCTGACGGTAATCCACCTCCCGTTCCGTCCAGGGCCAGGTCTGACCCGAGCGCCGCTCCGTGAAGCCACCGTCGGCGCGGGGAAGATAGAGCCGGACGTCGTCGAGGGTGGGCGGCGCCACCTCCAGCCAGGCCTCGTCCGGTCCGCCGGGCCCGCGCTCCAGGGTAAAGCGCAGCCAGAGGGCATCCGCGGGACTCGGAGAGGTCGTCAGGGGCGTCGTTGGAAGGCGGGGGGAGGGGGTGAAACGCGTGGCCTGAAGGCCCGCCACCTCCCCGATTTCCCAGGTCCCTCCCGGGTCGGGGAGATATTCCAGGTGGTGGGTCAGATCAAGCTTGCCGGCGGCGGGGAGGGGCAGGGCGGTGTCTGGCGAGCCCACGAGGGGGACGGCCAGGAGCCAGAAAAAGATCAACGCCGGCAGGCGAGGCGGGGGCTTCATGGCCAGGCATCTTAGCCCGGGTGGGAGGTTCAGTGGGTCCGCATCTGGGCCATCCGTTCCAGATCCTGGGCCTCGAAGTCAATACCGACGGTCTCGCCGGGGTTGAGGCTAATGGCGTAACCGATGCCCAGCTTCTCCAGAATCCAGGTGAATTCCACCACCAGACCCCCGCCGTAGCCGGGAAAGTCCTGGACGAAGCCCTTGGCCCGCTCCGGGCTGGTGAAGAGGACCAGGACCTCGCCGTTGTCGGTCTCGATCTTGAGGGGGCGGGCGACCGGGTCGGTCTGCAGGCCACCAATCTGATGACGCTCATAGATGGGCATGAAGACCTCGGAGCCGAGCAGGGTGGCGATGAAGTCCTCGGCCGGAATCTGGCCTTCCTGAGCGGCGATGAGCTGACGCTCCAGGTCGTTCTGGGGGATGAAGGGGGTCATGAGGGATCACCAGGGCCGAAAAATGAGTTTCCCTGAGCTGGGGCCGGCCGTGGCGGCTTCAAGTTCCCCCACCCTCCACCCCCGCGGCAGGTCGCGCAAGGCAGAATCGCCAATGTCCGGTTATGAACTCTGGCCGTAAATTAGATGAAAGTCTCCACCCGTTTGGATTTGATATTCGCTCGCCGGGCACCACCATCTTGCCATCAGGGCCGACACGGGCGGCCGGAGGGTGAGGACCGACCAACATGCGCAATCCCGCGGGGATACCGACATGACGACCACATCACCTCGCTGGCGGCTACGCGGCCTTCAGGATGTCCTGGCGTTGCTGACCCTGGCAGCCGGGGGTACCCAGACCTGATGCACCACGCCGCTGCACACGACCATGACGCCGCACCCGCCCATCTCTGGCTGGCGCTCCTCCCCCTGGCGGCCTTTGGCCTCCTGACCTGGGGTCTGGTCCAGCATCCCCTGCCCTGGCGGCTGGACCTGCCCTGGGTGCCGGGTCTGGGGATTGACCTGGCCTTTCGCGTCGACGCCTTCAGCGCCCAGATGCTGGCCCTCATCACCGGCGTCGGCACCCTGGTGTTCGTCTATGCCAGTGGCTATCTGGCCCACGAACCCAAGGCGGGGCGACTGTTGGGGGTCCTGCTGCTCTTCATGCTGGCCATGATCGGGGCGGTGAGCGCCGACAACCTCATCCTGCTGTTCCTCTTCTGGGAACTCACCAGCCTCATCTCCTTCCTGCTGGTGGGTTTCAAGCACGAGGACGCCCAGGCCCGCGCCTCGGCGCGTCAGGCGCTGCTAATCACCATGGGTGGTGGCTTGGGCCTGCTCGGTGGCCTCATCCTCCTGGCTCAGATGAGCGGCGCCTGGACCTTGTCCGGCGTCATCGCCGCCGGTCCGCGCCTGGCGGACGACCCCCGTCTGCCCCTGGCACTGACCCTGGTCCTGCTCGGGGCCTTCTCCAAGTCGGCCCAGTTTCCCTTCCATTTCTGGCTGCCTAACGCCATGTCCGCCCCCACCCCGGTGAGCGCCTACCTCCATTCCGCCACCATGGTGAAGCTGGGCATCTACCTGATGGCGCGGCTCGACCCCGCCTTCAATGACCTCCTGTTCTGGGAGATCGCCCTCATCGCCACCGGCACCCTCACCGCCCTCTGGGCGGCGGTCCTGACCCTGCGGGAGCGCGACCTCAAGCGCATCCTGGCGCGCACCACCGTCGCCGCCCTGGGGACCCTGACCCTCCTGATCGGCCTGCCCAACCCCGGCGCCGGACTGGCCCTGGTCGCCTTCCTCTTCGCCCATGCCCTCTACAAGGCACCGCTGTTCATGGTGGCCGGCAACATCGACCATGCCACCGGCACCCGCAGCATCGATCACCTCATGGGTCTGCGACGCGCCATGCCCTGGACCGCCGCCATCGCCATCCTCGCCGCCCTGTCCATGGCTGGCCTGCCCCTCTCCTTCGGTTTCGTGGCCAAGGACGCCATCAGCCTGGCCAAGGCCGACGCCGACCTCTTACTGCTCGTGGGTTACGCCACCGTGCTGGTCAATGCCCTGGTGGTGGCCGTGGCGGGCGTGGCGGCGATCCGCGTCTTCTGGGGTCCCCCGGAGGCCCCCCGGGGCCAGGTGCATGAGGTGCCCTGGACCATGATCCTGCCCCCCCTGGTCCTGGTCCTGCTGGGGATCGAGTTCGAGTTCCTGCCGGAACTGGCGGACCCCCTGCTGGTGGGTGCCGCCCTGGCCATCTCCCCAGGCCTGGGCGGCGGCCCGCTGGATCTGGATGCCAGCTTCGCGGTCAGCGATCTGCTGTCCGCCACCGGCATCACCCTGGCGATGGGGCTGATGTTCTTCCTGGCCTGGGACCGGCTGCACCGGGTCCTGCACCGGCTCCATTGGCTGGACCGCTACGGCCCCGCGGCCCTGTATGACCATCTGCTGCACGGCCTGACCCGGGTCTCCGCCTGGCAGACCCGACGGCTGCAACCAGGAACCCTCTCCGCCTCCTTGCGGCTGACCCTGACGGGCCTGCTGCTGCTCGGCGCCCTCGCCTGGCTGACGACGGTGGCGACCCCGTCCCTGACCGGGAACTGGACCGAATTATCGTGGGACTTGGATCCCCTCTTCTGGGACTGGGCCTCCCCGGCCTGGGATTGGGCCCCCCAGGGCTGGGCCTGGTTGTTGGCCGCGGTCCTGATCCTGGTGGGTGCCGCCGCGGCGGTGCTGTTGCGCGATCGCCTGGCCCTGCTCATGGCCAGCGGCCTGGTGGGCTATGGTTCCGCTGTGCTGTTCCTCTTCGCCGGCGCCCCCGATCTCGCCTTCACCCAGTTCGCGGTGGAGACGGTGCTGGTGGTGATCGCGGCCAGCGTGCTGCCGCGCTTCGCCCCCCCCGACCGCCACCGTCCCCGGCTGGCGCCCCTGAGCCTGGTGGTCGCCGTCGCCGCTGGCCTGGGTACCTTCCTGCTCCTGGCCCAACTCGCCCCCTTGCCGGTCTCGAGTCAACGTCATCATCGTCGACTTTCGCGCCCTGGACACCCTGGGCGAGATCACGGTGGTGGCCTTCTCCCTGCTCGCCGCCCTGCCGCTGCTGGCGGGTTTGCGGGGGAGGGCAAGGACATGAGCCCCCCTTCACCGCTCCTGGCCTGGGCCGCCCGGCCCCTCTACTGGCTGCTGATCGCCGCCGCCCTCTGGCTTCTACTGCGGGGTCATAACGAGCCCGGCGGTGGTTTCATCGCCGGCCTGGTGGCCGTCGCCGCCAGTAGCCTGCTGGCCCTGACCTTGAACGTCGCCGCCGCCCGCCGCTGGCAGCCCCTGGCACCCTTGCCCCTGGCCATGCTGGGCGTCGGCCTGGCGGCGGTCGCCGGGCTGCCCGGCGTTCTGGGGGGGCAAACCTTCCTCAGCCACCTGTGGCTGGCGTCGGGCCTTTCCACCGTCCTGATCTTCGACCTGGGGGTCCTGTGCGCGGTCTGGGGGGCGCTCACCGGTTTTCTCTATCCCTTGTTGGAGGGCCAACCCATGGATGGCCAGGCGCAGGACAACCACTCGCTGATTGACCAGCCTCCGGTTGGCCAGCGGGAGGAGGCCCCATGACCCTGATCCTCATGATCACCATCAGCCTCACCGTGACGGCGGGAGTGCTGTTGCTCCTGTCCCGGGACCTGTTCCGCACCCTGGTGGGGCTGGCGGTGCTGGGCGGCGCGGTCAATCTGGCCGTCTTTCTGGCCGGCCGGCCGGGGAGCCTGACGCCCCCCCTCATCCCCGCCGGTCTCGACCGCCTGCCCGCCGGCGCGGCCGATCCCTTACCCCAGGCCCTGGTGCTGACGGCCATCGTCATCGGCTTCGCCCTGCTCTGTTTCGCCCTGGTTCTGGGCGCATGGATCAGCCAGCGTGAGGGGCACGGCGCGGCGGTGGACCGGCTGCGGCGCACGGAACCGGCGCCCCAGGACCCCCTCAAGCCGCCCATCCTGGAGGACTGATGCTGCTCCTCGCCCCCCTGCTCATCCCCCTGTTCACGGCCCTGCTGACCGCCGTCCTGCCGTCCCGCCCCCGGTTGCGGCGCGGCCTGAGCCTGGCCGGGGTCCTGTTGCTCGTGGGCGCGGCCCTGGCCCTACTGGCGGCGGTCAGCCAGACCGGGCGCTTGTCAGTCGCCCTGGGCGACTGGCCCCTGCCCTACGCCATCGAGTTCGCCGCCGACGGCCTGAGCGTCGCGCTGGTGCTGGTGGCGGCCCTGCTGGGTCTCACCGTCCTGCTCTACCAGATCGCCATCGAGCCCGCCCACCGGGAGGCGCCGGGTCTCCAGCCCCTGTTCCAGGGCCTGCTGGCGGCGGTGATGGCGGTCTTCCTGGCGGCGGACCTGTTCAACCTTTACGTCTGGTTCGAACTCCTGCTCATGGCTACCCTGGGCCTGCTGCTCCTGGGTGGGCGACCCTGGCACGCCGAGGCGGCCTTCAAGTATTTCACCCTGAGCATGCTCGGCACCCTGCTGATGCTGGCGGCCGTGGGGCTCATCTATGGCGCCACGGGACAGCTCAACCTGAGCGCTCTGGCCGTCGTCAGTCAGGCGCCGGCGGTCGCGCAAGGGCTGACCCTGTTCGTCGTCATGCTGCTGCTGGCCCTGCTGCTCAAGGCCGGCGCCTTTCCGCTCTTCGCCTGGCTGCCGGCCAGTTACCATACCCTGTCCCCGCCGCTCCTGGCCCTGGTGGGCGGGCTGCTGACCAAGGTCGCCCTCTACGTCCTGCTGCGCCTGACGGGGCAGGTGTTCAGCACGGTGCCGGGCTTCCTTTACGAGGCCCTGGGCTGGCTGGCCATGCTCACCCTGGTCACCGGCGTCCTGGGGGCGGCCTATCACTGGGACCTGCGGCGCATCCTCGCCTTCCACATCGTCAGCCAGATCGGCTACCTGCTGCTGGGCATCGCCCTGGCCACCCCGGCCGGGGCGGCGGGGACCGCCTTCTTCCTCATTCACAACAT
>JAGVUH010000700.1 GCA_019136395.1 Gammaproteobacteria bacterium | reverse complement strand
GTCCTACGGTTCCTGAAACACTGTTTCCTCAAACCAGCCTCTCCTGGGCTCTATGAACGCGAGCTAGGGCCTATGTTGACGGCTTACCTATGACCTTAACCGGACACCGTTGTTACCAAGGCATCCGCCACCACCAGGATGCCGTCACCATAAGCACTGAGATGGACGAATATCACGTCTGTGGCGTCCTCCTGATGACCCACCCGGAACGGGCCCCGCGGGTAGCCTTGGCGCTGCGGGGGCTCGCTGGGGTGGAATTGCATGCCAGTGAAGGCGGCCGCCTGGTCGTCACCGTCGAAGGGCCCTCCTCCGCCCAGTGCGCCGACATGATGAATCATCTGGCGACCCTCCCGGGGGTTGCCGCCGCTTCCCTCGTCTACCACCAGATCGATAACGACACCGGCACCGCTTCCGCCATCGGATCCGGCCAGGCCATCGCTAACGCATCGCCATCGCAGGAGACCGCGCCATGAACCAGACCCGTCGGGAATTCATCAAAAGCAATGCCATCGCCGCCACCGCCGCCGCGGCCGGGCTGGTGCTGCCAGGGGTGGCGGCCGCCGCGGCGAAAAAGGAGGACAAGGATATCCGCTGGGACAAGGCCCCCTGCCGCTTCTGCGGCACCGGCTGCTCGGTGCTGGTGGGCACCAAGGACGGGCGGGTGGTGGCGACCCAGGGCGATCCGGATGCCCCGGTCAACCGCGGGCTGAACTGCATCAAGGGCTACTTCCTGTCCAAGATCATGTACGGCGAGGACCGCCTGACCCAGCCCCTGCTGCGCAAGAAGGATGGCAAGTACGACAAGGAAGGCCAGTTTGAGCCGGTGTCCTGGGACGAGGCCTTCGACCTCATGGCGGAGAAGTGGAAGGCGGCGATCAAGCAGAGTCTGGAGGAGAACAAGGGCAAGCCGCCCGAGGAGGTAACCTCCCGGGTGGGCATGTTCGGCTCCGGTCAGTGGACCATCTACGAGGGCTATGCCGCCGCCAAGCTCTACAAGGCCGGCTTCCGCTCCAACAATATCGACCCCAACGCCCGGCATTGCATGGCCACCGCCGTGGTGGGCTTCATGCGCGCCTTCGGGGCCGACGAGCCCATGGGCTGCTATGACGACCTGGAGCAGGCGGACGCCTTCGTCCTCTGGGGGGCGAACATGGCCGAGAACCACCCCGTCCTCTGGTCGCGCCTCACCGATACCCGCCTGACCAAGGAGGGTTGCGAGGTCCATGTCCTCTCCACCTTTGAACACCGCAGCTTTGAGCTGGCGGACCACGGCGTCATCTTCAAGCCGCAGACCGACCTGGCGATCCTCAACTACATCGCCAACTACATCGTCAGCAACGACCAGGTGAACTGGGACTTTGTCAACGCCCACGTCAATTTCAATGCCACGCCCACCGACATCGGCTACGGCCTGCGCCCGGACCACCCCCTGGAGAAGGCGGCCAAGAACCCCGCCAAGGGCAACCTGACCAAGATCAGCTTCGAGGAGTACAAAAAGTCCCTGGAGCCTTATACCGCTGAATATGTGGCGGAGCTGTCCGGGGTGCCGGTGGAGAGCCTGGAGCGCCTGGCCAAGCTCTACGCCGACCCCAAGAAGAAGGTGGTTTCCTACTGGACCATGGGCTTTAACCAGCATGTGCGCGGGGTCTGGGTCAACGGCCTGATGTACAACGTCCACCTGCTCACCGGCAAGATCTCCGAGCCGGGCAACGGGCCCTTCTCCCTCACCGGCCAGCCCTCGGCCTGCGGCACGGCCCGGGAGGTCGGCACCTTCGCCCACCGGCTGCCGGCGGACATGGTGGTGGAAAAGAAGGAGCACCGGGACTACGCCGAGAAGGTTTGGAAGCTCCCCGAGGGCACCCTGCCGGGCAAGATCGGCTATCACGCCGTGCTGCAAAGCCGCATGCTCAAGGACGGCAAGCTCAACTGCTACTGGACCAGCACTACCAACAACATGCAGTGCGGGCCCAACATCAACGAGGAGATGTACCCTGGCTGGCGCAACCCGGCCGCCTTCGTGGTGGTCTCCGAGGCCTACCCTACCGTCTCCGCCCTGGCCGCCGACCTCATCCTGCCGGTGGCCATGTGGACCGAGAAGGAGGGCGGCTATGGCAACGCCGAGCGTCGCACCCAGTTGTGGCGGCAGCAGGTCAAGGCCCCGGGCGAGAGTCGGTCCGACCTGTGGCAGTACGTCGAGTTCTCCAAGCGCTTCAAGACCGACGAGGTCTGGCCCCAGGAGCTGCTGGACAAGAACCCGCAGTATCGCGGCAAGACCCTCTATGAGGTGCTGTTCGCCAATGGGGCGGTGAACAAGTTTGCCAAGCAGAAGGTGAAGGACGACCGCGGCAATGTCTATCCCAACGATGAGATGGAGGCCTTTGGTTTCTACCTGCAGAAGGGCCTGTTCGAGGAGTACCGCATCTTCGGCCTGGAGGGGCCCAAGAAGGGCCATGACCTGGCCAGCTTCGATCAGTACCACAAGGTGCGCGGCATGCGCTGGCCGGTGGTTAACGGCAAGGAGACCCTGTGGCGCTATCGCGAAGGCTATGACCCCTTCGTCCCCAAGGGCGCCAAGGTCGCCTTCTACGGCAACCCGGACGGCAAGGCCAATATCATCACCGCCCCCTACGAGCCGCCGGCGGAGGCCCCGGATCAGGAATATGACCTCTGGCTCTCCACCGGCCGGGTGCTAGAGCATTGGCACTCCGGTTCCATGACCCGGCGCGTCCCCGAGCTCTACCGCGCCGTGCCCGACGCCCAGGTGTTCATGAACCCGGTGGACGCGGAGAGGCGCGGCCTCAAGCGCGGCGACGCGGCCAAGATCGCCAGCCGCCGCGGCGAGGTCATCTGCCGAGTGGAGACCAAGGGGCGCAACAAGATGCCCGAGGGCATGGTTTACGTCCCCTTCTTCGACGCCAGCCGCCTGGTCAACAAGCTGGTCCTCGACGCCACTGATCCCCTGTCAAAAGAAACGGATTTCAAGAAGGTGGCGGTGAAGGTGATGAAAGCTTGAAGGCCTGAAGGCCTTTGGCCTAGGGTAAGGCAAGAGATGCCGATCAGTTGCCATAGCGAGGGGTATGGGGGTGGCGGGCGTGTTTCCCCCTCTCCCCAGCCCTCCCCCACCAGGGGGGAGGGAGCTTTGCGGCAACATAGCGGCGGCCATGACGCCACCAGATGTGAGCACGGCGCATCAGCCAGTTACAAGACCCCCCCTCCCCTGGTGGGAGGGGGTTGGGGGGAGGGGGGAGGGGGGTGAGCGCCTACCTGGCGGTAACCTACGACCATGAACGGCAATGACAAAGGCGGAATGGGCTTTGATGCCGGAAGGCGGCGCTGGCTGACGGACGGCCTGCGCACCGTGATCGGGGTCAGCCTGGTCGCGGGCTTGGTCGGCGTCCAGCAGCGCCAGGCGCGGGCCTTGCCCGCCACCGCCATTCGCCCGCCGGGGGCAGCGGACGACGAGGCCCTGTTTCAGGGGGCCTGCATCCGCTGCGGCCTGTGCGTGCGGGACTGCCCCTATGACACCCTGCGGCTAGCCGAGCTCGGCGACGAGGTCGCCCTGGGGACGCCCTATTTCGTCGCCCGCGACATCCCCTGCGAGATGTGCGATGACCTGCCCTGCGTCAAGGCCTGCCCCACCGGGGCCCTGGACCCGAAGCTGACCCGGATCGAGGACTCGCGGATGGGGCTGGCGGTACTCATCGATCAGGAGTCTTGCATCGCCTTCCAGGGCCTGCGCTGCGAGGTCTGCTTCAACATCTGCCCGGTGCGTGGCAAGGCCATCAGCCTCAACAAGCAGCACAACGCCCGCAGCGGTAAGCATGCCCTGTTCATCCCCGTAGTCCATTCCCGGGATTGCACGGGCTGCGGTAAGTGCGAAAAGGCCTGCATCCTCGACGAGGCGGCGATCAAGGTGCTGCCCATCGCCCTGGCCAAGGGGATGCTGGGCCAACATTACCGCCTGGGCTGGGAACAAAAGGCCGACGCGGGTGGTTCCCTGGTTACCCCCGACACGCCGCATCAATATAACCTGCCGGAGGGGATGCGCTACGAGCATGGCGGCCGGGGGCTGATCTACGGGGAGCCGGCGCCTGGCATGCCGGGGCCTGACTTGCCAGAGTCAGCCTTGCCAGGGTCAGCGACGCCGGCAGCGCCGGGATCACTGCTGCCACCCGCCACAACTATGCCACCCGCCACTCTCTCGCCACCGGCGAACTTCTCATCGCCCTCGGCCCTAGCCCCCCTGCCCCCGGAGGCTGCCGCTTCCCCCTTCCCCGCCAATCCGCTGGAGACTCTCAACCGCGGGGGAGGAATATAAGTTGCGGCAAGTTGCTCCAATACCCGAAGTAGTCCGCCGCTGGGCGGGGGACTCATCTGATGTACGGGAGAGGTAAGCGATGAAACCCGGCGATCGACCCGGTGCCGAGGCGATCCGGCGTAAGGGCTGGTGGGGCGCCCACCGCTGGCTGCTGGCGCGCCGCTTCAGCCAGTTGGTCATTCTGGGCCTGTTCCTTGCCGGGCCCTGGCTGGGAATCTGGATCGTCAAGGGCAACCTCGCCTCCAGTCTGACCCTGGAGGTCCTGCCCCTGACCGATCCCCTGCTGCTGCTCCAGGTGCTGGCCAGTGGCCAGATGCCGGCGGCCACCGCCGTGCTGGGCGCGGCCATCGTGCTGGTCTTTTACCTGCTGGTCGGCGGTCGGGTCTATTGCAGTTGGGTCTGCCCGGTGAACCCCATCACCGATGCCGCCGAGTGGCTGCGCTGTCGGCTTGGCATCAAGGGGGGGGCCCGATTCTCCGACCAGACCCGTAATGGATTGCTGGGGGCCATCCTGCTGCTGGCGGCGGTCAGCGGCGGCCTGGCCTGGGAACTGGTCAACCCGGTGTCCATGGTCTATCGCGGCCTGGTCTTCGGGATGGGGCTGGCCTGGGGCGTGCTGGCGGCCATCTTCCTCCTCGACCTCTTCGTTGGCCGGCGCGCCTGGTGTGGTCATCTTTGCCCGGTGGGCGCCTTCTACGGCCTGCTGGGCGAGGTTGCCCTGGTGCGGGTCGGCGCCCTCCAGCGGGAGCGGTGCGACGACTGCCTGGACTGCTTCGCCGTCTGTCCGGAACAGCAGGTGATCAAACCCGCCCTCAAGGGGGCGGACAAGGGCCTGGGGCCGGTGATCCTCTCCGGCCACTGCACCAACTGCGGCCGCTGCATCGATGTCTGCGGCCGCGAGGTCTTCGCCTTCACCACCCGTTTCACTTCTAACACCCGACCGGTCAAGACCGGCGACAACCACCCTCAGGAGGTATCGTCATGAAGCCATCCACAGCCCTTCTGGCCCTGGCGCTCACCGGTCTGACCGGACTGGCGACCCTGCCCGGACAAGCCGCGACGACCATCGATTCACTGCGCGGCGACCTGCCCATCACCGCCACCGAGCCGGCGCCGGATCCGTTCAAATACATCAACGACAAAGAAAATATCCCGCGCAACTTCGAGCAGCAACCGCCCCTGGTCCCCCATACCACGGAGAAGTACAACATCAATCTCACCGAAAATGGCTGCCTGAAATGCCACATGGAGGGTGCCGCCGCCAAGGACGACGATGAGGAGGCCAAATCGGTGCCCATGAGCAAGTCCCATTACGTCGACCGCAACGGGAAAAAGCACAGCAAACCGGTCGGCAACCGGCATTTCTGCACCCAGTGCCATGTCCCGCAGGCCGACGCCGAGCCCCTGGTGGAGAACACCTTCCAGGCGTTGGTCAAGAAATAGACTCTGCCGGGTGGTGGCAATCGAGGTCTGCATGACGGTGGGCCTTGGCCGCAACCAATGCCAACCGTCATCATTGGCGCCCGGGCTCGGATGGCACCGCTCCAAGGCATGGGGCGCGCGATCCCGGCCAGAGGCAACCCCTCGCGTCCAACCTCAGAGACCGGACTGACATACCTGATTAACTTGACCGTCATGACGCAAACGCCCCACATCGCATCCTCTGAGCTGGCCGCGCCTCCTCTGGAGGCCGGCGAGATCGAACTCTCCGATGCGGACATCCTGGAAGCCATGGGTGAGATACCCGGTTATCTGGACATTTCCACCGCCGATTTCCGGGAGCTGTACCACCTGGCCTATCGCCACGGTCGGGAGCGGCTGTTTCGGGGTATCACCGCCGGGCGGCTGATGCGCGGGGACATCCAGCCCCTGCTAGCAACGATGCGGCTCAAGGAGGCCATTCCCCTCTTCGTGCGTCAGGGGCTGAAGGCCCTGCCCGTGGTGGACGCGGCGGGCCAGGTTATCGGCATCCTCACGGAGACGGACGTCCTGCGCGCCCTGGGGGCGGAGACCTTTCTCGCCCTGCTCGCCCGGCTGATGGCCGAGCCGGATCTCCTCAGTCCCGCGGACTGCCAGCGCCCGGTGGCGGACCTCATGACCAGCCCGGCGGTGACCGTCCCGGTGACAGCCGGCTTCCGGCAGTTGATGCAGGCCTTCGCCAGCCACCCCGGCCGGGCCATGCCCGTGGTTAGCCCCGAGGGACGGCTGGCGGGTCTTCTGCTGCGCAAGCAGTTCCTCCACGCCTGCCATCTGGAGGCGCCGGCATCTGCCTGAGCCCCGGCGCGGTATCAATCTCTATCGCGCCCAACACAGGCTCCCTGGAGCCGGAACGCCGCCATGGCTATAACCACAGACCCGGGATCAGATCGTACGCACCAGGCACAGGCATCCTAGCCCCCAACCGCCCCAGCCACCCCGCCAGCCACCCCGCCAGCCACCTCCTCATCTGCCACCAGTTCCCGCAGCACCCCCAGGGCCGTGGCCAGGACCTCGTTGTCCGACTCCTGGGGGTAGACCACGTAGGCCGGCATCCGCAGGGTGGGGCTTCCCGCCACCCGATGCAGGCATCCCCCCCGCAGATAAGCCGCCGCGACCCGCTCGGGCACGAAGCAGGTGCCGCCGTCGGCCAGGATCATTTGCAGACCGAGCCAGCCGATGTTGGCGGTGCGTGCCGGACGCTCGAACTCCGGATAGACCTTGCGGTGCTCGGCGTAGAAGGTCGGTCCCCAGTCGACGTACACATAGTCGTCATCAACCCCCATCACGGGGTCCTGGCCCCGGTCCAGTTGAGGGTTCCGCTCTCCCCCCACCAGAACTGCAGGCTGCGGGTCCGGGGTCACCAGAATCAGGGTCTCGTCGAACAGGTAGTCCACTCGCAGACCCGCCCCCTGCTGGGGGCCATACATCAGCGCCAGGTCCATGGTGCCGGCGATCACCCGGCGCATCAGGTCGTCCTCGAAGCCGATCTCGGTATTCAGCGACACGTCCGGGGCCAGGTGGCGCATCCGCGCGGCCCACCGCGGCAGGAACTCATCCCAGAGGGCGATCCGGGCACCGATGGTGAGGCTGGCGCGAAAGCGGCTCGGCAGGCCCACGTCGTGCCGCGCCTGCTCATAGGTCAGCACCAGCGTCTTGGCGTGACGCAGAAAGCGCCGCCCCGCCGGTGTCAGGGCCGCCCCGGCCCGATTGCGAGTGAAAAGCCGTGCCCCCAGCGTCTGCTCCAGGCTCTGGATGCGCGCGCTGACCGTGGATTGGGTGACATGCACCCGGTTGGCGGCTTCGAGGAAACTGCCGTGTGCGGCCACCTGGAGAAAGGTCTTGACCTGTTCGATGTCCATGGCGAGGGATTTTATACCCGTCACAGGCGGATTTCG
>JAGVUH010000565.1 GCA_019136395.1 Gammaproteobacteria bacterium | reverse complement strand
CAGCCAGCAACGGGCGGCGGCGGTCTTCAAGCGCTGCCTGGACTACGGTGGCAACGATGAAGTAGCCGCCTGGGCACGGAGTAAACTGGCCGCGGTGGGGTATTCCTCCGCGCGTCTGGTCCTCAGCAATGGGCAGGAAGATCGCGAGGCGTCACGCCGCGTGGTCTTCTCCATTGATATGCGGTCGGAGGATGAGGTGGTGTCTGGAGTCTTGAGCGAACGAAGCCAGGATGCTAAGGAACCTAGCAAAAATAACTTGAACAGTTTCCGCTCAATCAGCAGGGTCCCGCGGCTTCAACCGATAATTCCATTCACCATGGAAGTCGTCACGCTCCATGGCGAGGGCGGCCAATTGCTGGTCGGAGACTTTTAGCCCGGCGGGGTAGTCCTTCTCATCCAGTTGCGCCTGGATATGCAGTCCCTCGGTGGTCGTCGTGTTGCCGATCAGATTCACCACAACCTCTCGGCTGACCAAGGGACGACCACGCCAGTTTTCGGTAATGTGGCAGAACATCCGATGTTCGATCTTGTTCCACTTGCTGGTTCCAGGCGGAAAGTGGCAGACGTGGATCACCATTGCCAACTCGTCGGCGAGCTTCTGCAACTCGACTTTCCAGAGCCGCACCCGATAACCGTTACTGCCGCCACAATCGGCCGTGATCAGCAGGTGTTGCGCGGCCGGGTAGAGTGGCTGACCCATCTCGCGCCACCACCGGCGGATACTTTCAACGGCAAATTCCGCCGTGTCGTGTGTGATACCAACGCTCACCCAGCCCTGGTTGGCAGCCACATCATACACCCCGTAGGGCGAGACCTTCCCCAGGCGCGGATCGATGAAGTCATAGACACGAACGCCTTCGGGGTGACCTTTCGGTTGCCACTCCCGACCGCTGTTCTTGAAGTCACCGATCAGCTCCTTCTTCTTGGTATCGACGGAGACGACGGGATCCCCCCGTGCCTGATACTGCGCCACCGTATTGGCAATGTAGCCGAACTGCGCATCACGATCAGCATGCCGTCCACCTTCGTGAATCTTGCGCGTCGCTTGTAGGCTGTAGTCCAACTGCGCCAGCAAATCACAAACGCTGCGTTGGCTTACTTGGTGGCCCCGTGCCACCAGTTCCTTGGCCAGACGCGGCGTGCTTTTGCAGGTCCAGCGCAACGGCGACTGTGGGTCACCCCGCGTCGTTGGCTCGACCAGCGCATCCAGGTCACGCAAGAGGGCAGGATCCTTATCCGTCAGCCTCTTGCGCCCTCTACCTCGGGCACGCACGCGGTTCATGTCAGTGCGCGGCGACGCGTCACCAGAGGACGTCGCTATCGCCAGTTCACGCAAACCAGCGTTTCGTCCAGCCGCCCAGACAACGCGCGGAATTTTGCTTCGATAGCCTCACCGGAATCCATGAATAGAGCTTAATGCAATCAGCCTACTGTTCAAGTTATTTCTGCTAGGGTCCTAAGGCAACGCACCAAACGACAAGTCCCCAAATCTAACATCGGGCATTGTATTCGTTATGACCCCTAGGCCCTCAGGAGGGTTTCACTGGCATCAGTTACCGATTCTCTTGCTTGATCCGCGTAAGCGGGAGAGGGTAAGGGATAGGTGGCCCCCTGGTTCGTGGCCAATTCCGAAAACGAAAAAACAGGTGCGGCTCAATGTCATCCACCATCTGCTGAGCCGCATCCCCTAAGAGGAGGTCCCCCACGAGAAGGTCAAGCTGCCGGATCGCAAGAAGCTGGACCGCTATAAGTCGCCCGACTACCCCTTTAGATTCATTTCCGAGGTCTATTGATGGCTCCGATCCTGCTGTCCCCGGGGGTTCGTATGTCACGGCCCCTGCCCGTTCTCGTCACCGGCGCGACCGGACGCACGGGCGCCCTGGTGCTCGAAAAGCTCCTCAAGCAGCCCGACCTCTTCTCTGGGCGCGGTTTTGCCCGCTCGCCCCGCAAGGTCGAGGACCGGTTTGGCGTGAGCCCGTATTTCCGCTTTGGTGATATCAAGAATCCCGCTGACCTGGCACCGGCCCTGGAGGCTTGTCAGGCCCTGGTCATCCTCACTAGCGCCATCCCGGTCATGAAGGCCCCATCGGAGCCCGGTCAGCCACCCGAGTTTAGCTACGCCGAGGGCGAATGGCCCGAGCAGGTGGACTATCAAGGCCAGGTCAACCAGATCGAGGCGGCTCGGGCCGCCGGGGTCAATCACATCGTTTTGATGGGCTCCCTGGGCGGCACCAACGACCAGCACCCACTCAACCGGATGGGGAATGGCAACATCCTGATCTGGAAGCGTAAGGCGGAGCAATATCTCCTGGCTTCCGGCATCGACTACACCATCGTGCGGGCGGGTGGTCTCTTAGATGCCCCCGGCGGTCGGCGCGAATTGCTGGCGGGCAAGGATGATCAACTGCTCAATCAGCCACCCGCGGGGGTGCGCCCCGTCATCCCGCGGGCGGACGTCGCCGAGATTCTGGTGCAGGCCCTGTTGTTACCCGCGGCGCGGAACAAGGCCTTTGATGTCATCGCGAGGCCCGAGGATGACCCTGATGCCCGGGTGACCGAGGATTTCGCGGCCTTCTTTGCT
>JAGVUH010000425.1 GCA_019136395.1 Gammaproteobacteria bacterium | reverse complement strand
CATTTTCCCCAGCAGTCATCAAGGATCAGATTTCCAAACGAAGCCATCTGCCTCTTGGCCGCGATGGATGGCCTAGACGGCATCCACCTTGGGACGCGCGGGGTCGGGGAAGAGTCGATCGCATTCCGTCTGGCTGCGGGTCAGGCAATCCTCGATGGAGACGCCCTGGAACCAGTTGCCGGTGATTCCCAGCCGGGTACCGGCCAGGGCGGCATCGAGGCGCGCCACCCGCTCGCCATGGCCGACGCGTAGGGCCGGCAGACGATTGTGGACCTGGAGCCGACCTGCAACCTGGTGCGGCGCGATGCCCAGGGCGGCGCAGGCACGGGCCATCTGACCCTCGGCGTCCAGTTGCCCGGGTCGGAAGTGGAAGCTGAAGCCGCGATAGAGGGGATCGGCCAGATAGTCCCGTGCCACCATGGCGTTGAAGGCATCGTCCACCGCGATGAGCCCGGCGGTGGGCGGGAGGTGTCCAAGGGCCGCGGCGGGGACGCACAGCACCAGGGTCTCGACCTCGCTCATGCCGATCCCGGCGATAGCCGCCAGGCCCTCCCGGCTCAGGGCGGGAAGACCCGCCGGGGTTGCGTAACTCGCTGCCATCCACCAGCAGCAAGTGGAAGTCCTCCCCTGCCCGGCGTACCGCGACCAGGGCTTGACCGGTCCGCACCTCCAGGCCCGGTTGGCGGGCGAGGGCCTGGGGAATCTCGCCTAGACCCCGGGGGAGGGTGAAGGCCCGCAGCACCTCCTTGCGGCGCGGCTTGCGGCGGAAGAGGAGGTCCGCGGGGAACTCATCCGCGGGCTGGCAGATGACGGCGCTGAAGGCCGGTCCGAACAGGTCGCGATAATTCTTCGCCCCCAGCCCGGGGCCGTAATAGTCGCGAACGCTCAGGCTGGCCTTCCGCGCCCTGGCCGTGAACAGGCGCGGCAGCGAGCGGAGTAACTCCAGGGGATGGAGGGCGGAAAGAATCCGCTGACGCTGGCCACCCCGCCACAGGGCATAACTGACCTTCGCCTTGGGGGTAAGCCGGTCCATCATCCCCAGTTCGCCGAGGATGTCCAGGAGGTGGCCGTAGCTGTTGAAGCCCGTATGCCCCCCCGCCTCGACCCAGAAATCGCCACCCGCGGGGAAGGTCGGGCTGTAGAGGCAGCCGCCGACCCGCGCCTGGGCCTCCAGCACCAGGGTGGGCACCCCGCGGCGCGCCGCGTAATGGGCCAACCCCAGGCCACTGATCCCGCCGCCGACGACGATATGCTCGTAACGTTCGCTCATGGACTCTACTCCGGCTCCTGCTCCAGGAGGCGCAGGTGACTGATATCGGGCTCGGCCTCCGGCGCCGGCGGCCGGTCGCAATCCGCCAGGCTCCAGTCCTGGCCGGCGACGAGGTGCAGGCGGCTGATGTCCACCGCCGGAGGGCGATGGTCCGCAACCGGCTCCAGGGGCTGATCATCTACCGCCGCCAACGACCAGTTCTCCGCGGTAGCGGAGCGGGGGGTGAGGGGTGACGAGTGGTGCTGGCTGGTAGTGGCAGGGCGTGGCCCTGAAGGGTCTATGCTGCCCTGGAGAAAAGCGACTGGCACTGGATCTGGCGGGATCCCGACAGTACCCGACCCGCTGTGCGACCCGACCGCGGAAGTCCCCGACAAACTAGCCGGCGCGCTGACAGCGGCCCCGGGATGCCCCTCAGGGTCACCCCTACCCGGGCTGAGGACGACTGCTGTGGGGGATGTGGGGGATGTGGGGGCTGGCTGTTCCACCAACCGCGCCACGGCCCCCGCCGCCAGAAAGGCCTCCCGCAGCCGCTCCGCCTGAGCCCGGTCGAGGCCCCGTTTCAGGGCCAGGGGCTGGCCACTGAACAGGCGCGCCGCCGCGTCATCCGTGAGACGGAAGAGCCCCTGGAGCCTGGCCCGCACCTGGGCCGGCTCCGCCCCGGGGGCGAGTTCGCCGGCAAAGAGGATGTCGTAGCTCAAACTATCGCCACCTCCGGGACTCAATCAACGTGCGCCACGGGCCGCATCTGGGTGTCGCAGACGCCCCCCACGCTGACGGTCTTGCGGGTCGGGGAGGCCTGGCAAGTCTCCCCGCGATCCTGGACCTGGCACTTAAGTTCCAGGGGTTTGCCCACGGCCAGCCAGGAGGGGACCTTGCG
>JAGVUH010000559.1 GCA_019136395.1 Gammaproteobacteria bacterium | reverse complement strand
GTCCGGGAAGAGGCTTCCGGCAAAAACAGTGTGCTTCAGGAGTATGGGGACAGAAAAAAATGGCCTCAATCTGACAGCCCAGGCTGGCAAGTTCGCGAACCATCTTGCGGTGGATGGCGTTCAGGTCATCAATGGTCAACAAATGCCGTCCCAGGCCGGACTGATTGCTGGCAATAGCCAGACGAAAACCGCCCTGGTAGAGGCGGGCCATGGCCTCCAGACTCCCTGGAATCGGGCTCCACTCCGCGACTGACTTGATATAGGCGTCAGAATCCTGATTGATTACGCCGTCACGATCAAGAATAAGGAGCTTCATGGATGCTAAAAGGGCTGAAGGGGCAGATTCCCAGTGACGATGATCAACTAATAGGCTGTAGCCGAGAAATATCCGCGATGCCGAGGAAGAGGCCTTCGAGACGGGCAAGCAGCGCCAGACGGTTGGCGCGAATCTTCTCATCATCAGCCAAGACCATCACCTGGTCGAAGAAGGCGTCAACCTCGGGGCGCAGTCCAGCAAGCAGTTTTAGCGCGGCGCCGTATTCTTTGGTGACAAGATGGTGGGTAGCAAGCGGGGCCAACTCATCGAGCCTCGCTGCCAAAGCTCTCTCTGCGGGATCGACAAGGAGGTCGCCGCGTACCTCGCCCTGCGTGATTTCGCCAGACTTTTTGAGAATGTTGCGAGTGCGCTTGTTGGCAATCGCCAGGGTATCCGCCTCTGGAAGGCGCTTGAAATCCTGAACCGCCAACATCCGCCGGTAGAGGTCAGTGGGGTAATGACCGCCAACCGCGAGAACCGCTTCAACGACATCTCCAGACAGGTCCTGGTCCTGGCAGTAACTTTTTAACCGCTCAAGAATGTAATCGAAGACCTCGCTCGCGGCGGAAGTCGCTTCGACCTTGCCGCGCAGCTCCTGGGCGGTGAACTCCAAGAGGTCACGGAGATTGAGTTCCAAGGTCGTCTCGATGAGCAGGCGCAGTACGCCGATGGCGGCGCGACGCAAGGCGTAGGGATCCTTGACGCCCGTGGGTCGCAAACCAATCGCAAAAATACCCACCAGGCTGTCCAGACGCTCGGCAAGGGCAAGGATGCGGCCGCATTCGCTAGCGGGCAAGCGATCACCGGCATGACGGGGCAGGTACTGTTCTTCCATGGCGGCGCATACCGCCGGATCTTCGCCCGAATTCTGGGCGTAATAGCGACCCATGATGCCCTGCAGCCCAGCGAATTCGAAGATCATGGCGGTCATCAGGTCGCACTTGGCTAGGTGCGCGGCGCGAGCCACCAGTTCTTCATCATAATCGAGCAGGCCAGCCAAATAGCGCCCGATTTGACCCACACGCAGGGACTTTTCCGCCAGGGTACCCAACTGATCCTGAAAGACGACGGATGTCAGACGCTCGGCGAAGGTGGACAAAGGTTGCTTCAGGTCTTGAGACCAGAAGAAGGCGGCGTCCGAAAAGCGGGGCCGAATGACCCGTTCGTTGCCAGCCCTGACCTGTGAGGGGTCGAGACTCTCGATATTGGCGATGGTGATAAAGCTGGGCAGGAGTGCCCCGTCTGGTGAGTGGAGGGGAAAATACTTTTGGTTTTTCCGCATGGTTTCGATCAGTACCTCGGGAGGGACCTCGAGATACCGTGCATCGAACCCTCCCAGGAGGGCGCGGGGCCATTCGCACAAGGCGGTGACCTCATCCAGCAAATCGGCGTCTATCATCGCCTCCCCGTCAGCCTCTGCCGCCAAGGTAACCACCTGGTTTCGGATCAACTCGCGCCGCCGGGCGAAGTCGGGCTCGACGCGACCGGTCTCCCGCAGTAACTCATCATAGTCACCGGGATCGGTGAGACGGATGGGGCCTGGGCGATGAAAGCGATGGCCAAAGGTATCGCGGCCGGTAGGCACCCCAAGCACGGTACCAGGGACCAGGTCGCTCCCAAACAGCAAGACTACCCAGTGCACGGGTCGGACAAACTCCTCCTCGCGCTCTCCCCAGCGCATGCGCTTGGGGATGGGCAGGCCGGCAAGCGTCCGTTCGATCAGGGGGATCAGCAGCTCTGAGGTCGGCCGACCAGGCTGGAATTGGCGCACGATCAGCCATGCACCCTTGGGGGAGTCCTCTCGCGCCACGGCGGTAATGTCGACCCCACAGGCGCGGGCAAAACCCAAGGCGGCGGGGGTTGGCTGTCCTTGAGCATCGAAGGCGGACTGTACGGTGGGGCCTTTGCGCACGATCTCCTGATCAGGCTGGCTCGTCGTAAGTGACCTAACGCGCAGCGCAAGCCGGCGGGGGCTGGCAAAACGCTCGATGGTGTCGTAACTCAGTTGATGCTGAAAAAGTTGAGTGGCGAAGCCCTCCGCCAAGGCAATGGATAGACGATCCAGGGCGGTAGGCGGCAGTTCCTCGGTGCCGATCTCAAACAGCAGATCATTTCTGTCGGCCATTGTCTGTACCTCAGTCAGCGGTCGGCATGGCCGATGGCAACATGGGGAAGCCCAGGGCCTCCCGACGATCATGGTAGGCCTGAGCGACGGCCCGGGCGAGGGCGCGCACCCGCAGGATGAAGCGCTGTCGTTCGGTGACCGAGATGGCGCTGCGGGCATCCAACAAATTGAAGGTGTGGGAGGCCTTGAGAACCTGCTCATAGGCCGGCAAAGGGAGGTCTTGGCTGATCAGGTGCTGGCTCTGCTGTTCGCAGTGGTCGAATTGGCGGAACAGGGCCTCGACGGCAGCATGCTCGAAGTTGTATGCAGACTGTTCCACCTCGTTCTGGTGAAAGACATCCCCATAGGTCACCTCCCGGCCGGCACTACGGGTCCAGGTCAGGTCGAATACTGACTCCACCCCTTGGAGGTACATGGCGATTCTTTCGAGTCCGTAGGTAATCTCGCCGGTAACGGGCCGGCAATCCAGACCGCCAACCTGCTGAAAATAGGTGAACTGGGTGACCTCCATACCGTTGAGCCAGACTTCCCAGCCCAGGCCCCAGGCGCCCAGGGTGGGGGATTCCCAGTTGTCCTCCACGAAGCGTATGTCATGCACCAAGGGATCGATCCCCAAGGCGCGCAAGGATTGCAGGTAGAGGTCCTGAATATCGAGTGGTGATGGTTTGAGGACCACCTGATACTGGTAATAATGCTGAAGACGGTTGGGGTTCTCGCCGTAGCGGCCGTCAGTTGGTCGCCGCGAGGGCTGGACATAGGCGCTGCGCCAGGGTTCCGGGCCAATGGCGCGGAGGAAGGTGGCGGGATGAAAAGTCCCCGCCCCAACTTCCATATCATAGGGCTGCAGGATGACGCAGCCCAGTTCCGCCCAAAACCGCTCCAGGGCGAAGATCAGGCCCTGAAAGGTCGTTACGTCGTCATTCGCACCGGCCAAGGACCGTCTCCTCTGCATTGCCGTAGCTGAAAAGGGGGTAAAGTATAGCCCTTGCGCTAGGTTGTTCGCCATCGCCAGCCAATCGACTTGGCCATGGTTGCAAGGATTCTCTACGCTACAAGGAGGTCCCCTGGAAGGAAGGGCTACTTGGGCGCCAATCGTCCCCTAGGGATTCCTTGGAGGTGGCAGGATTGGTTTGGGCTGAGGTGGTAGCTGACCGGCGGCGCTTCATGATCGCGCGGTTTGCGAGTGTGAGATGGCCTGTATTTGCTAACGCGCACTATTTTAGTGCGCTAAACTCTTGGCATGCCCTAGTAGGTGGCACGCAACCCTAGGGTAGCCCCCGCAACTAGGGCGGGCCTAGTCCCCGAATGCCAAGGCCAACCCGGCAGATGCCTGAGTCTGCTTATCTCATTTGCAGGTGGGCAGTGAAACAAGTGCGCTATCGTGCCGCAACCTAAGGATTCAGCCTAATCCTTGGCATGCGATCTGCAATTATTATCCCAGGTCCGCCAACGCGGCACGCTCAGGATAGGCATCGCTCCCGCGAGCCGACTCTCGTGGCACCCGTTAACCCCTTCCCTCATTCCCTTCCCCTCGACCGGAGACCCCACATGCCTTCCAACGTTATGAACATGATCAAGGACCACGAGGTCAAGTTCGTTGACCTGCGCTTCACCGATACCCGCGGCAAGGAGCAGCATGTCTCCATGCCCGTCAACCTGGTGGATGACGATTTCTTCACCGAGGGCAAAATGTTCGACGGTTCCTCCATCGCCGGTTGGAAGGGCATCCAGGAATCCGACATGGTGCTCATGCCCGAGGCGGCCACGGCCGTCATGGATCCCTTCGCCGATGAAAAAACCCTGATTCTTCGCTGCGATATTCTCGAGCCCAACACCATGCAGGGCTACGAGCGCGATCCCCGCTCCCTGGGTAAGCGCGCCGAGGCCTACCTCAAGTCCACGGGGATCGCGGATTCGGCTTACTTCGGGCCGGAGCCGGAGTTCTTCATTCTCGACGATGTCAGGTGGGGCGCCAGCATGGCGGGGTGTTTCTACAAAGTGGATTCCCAGGAGGCGGAATGGAACTCGGAGCGGGCCTACGAGGATGGTAACTTTGGCCATCGCCCGGGCATCAAGGGCGGTTACTTCCCCGTTCCCCCGGTTGATTCCCTGAACGACCTGCGGGCGGCCATGTGTCTGGCCTTGGAAGAGATGGGGGTGCCGGTCGAGGTCCATCACCATGAGGTGGCGACGGCCGGACAGTGCGAGATCGGCACCAAGTTCAGCACGCTGGTGCAACGCGCCGACTGGGTCCAGATCCAAAAGTACGCGATCTGGAATGTTGCCCACGCTTATGGCAAGACCGTTACCTTCATGCCCAAGCCGCTGGTCGGTGACAATGGCAGCGGCATGCATTGCCATATGTCCCTGGCGAAGGAGGGCCAGAACCTCTTCACCGGCGACAAATACGGCGGTCTGTCAGATATCGCCCTTTACTACATTGGCGGCATCATCAAGCATGCCCGGGCACTGAATGCCTTTACCAACGCCTCCACCAACTCCTACAAGCGCCTGGTGCCGGGCTTCGAGGCGCCGGTCATGCTCGCCTATTCGGCCCGCAACCGCTCCGCCTCCATCCGCATCCCTCATGTCAGTAACCCCAAGGGTCGCCGCATCGAGGTGCGGTTCCCGGATGCCACCGGCAATCCCTATCTGGCCTTCGCCGCCATGATGATGGCCGGTCTGGATGGTATCCAGAACAAGATCCACCCGGGTGATCCCATGGACAAGGATCTCTACGATCTGCCGCCGGAGGAAGAGAAGACGATCCCCACCGTCTGCCATGCCCTGGATCAGGCCTTGGATTGCCTGGATCAGGACCGGGAGTTCCTGACCGCTGGCGGGGTCTTCAGCAACGATCTGATCGATGCCTATATTGCCCTGAAAATGCAGGAGGTGACCCAGTTGCGCATGACGACCCATCCCATCGAGTTTGATCTTTACTACAGCCTCTGATCCGCCGCGAGGGGACGGCAGCAGTTTCTGACGCTTTCCCGTCTTGGCGGCGCCGCAAACGCCCCGTAAGGGGCGTTTCCAACCCCATGCCCCTTGGTGAATCATTCACACCAAGGACCTGTCTTTACACGGCTGATGCAGCGAATAGGGCTTTTGGGGGGAAGGGGGCAATGGTGGTAAGGGAACGGCTTTACGGCTTAACCCGCCCCGTTGCTGGCAGTCCAGTCATGCCCACGACCCCGCTTGGGCGAGAACCACGGAACACGGGACTGCGCTTTTCCATCTCATGCGGATTTTTCTGGCACACCATGACCGGGCCCAGTTCATGAAGACGCTCAACATCCGCAAGGCCAGTCACGAGAAAAAGATTCTCGACAATCTAAACACCGCCGTTCTCCTGTTTGACAAGGATCTACGTCTAATTCATATCAATCCGGCGGGCGAGATGCTCTTCGATGTCAGTGCCCGCTACGTCACGGGCGCCCAAGCCGCCGACCTTCTGGTCTGTCCCGATGACAGCGTCGACAGCCGCCTGCGCCAGGCGGCGCGGACCCGTCAGCCCTTTACCGAGCGCGAGATCAACATGGTGCTGGCAGATGGCCGCAATATCCGGGTCAACTGTACGGTGTTACCCATCCACCAGTTCGGCACCGAGGTGGAACTCCTGGTCGAGTTACATCAGGTCGATCGGCAGTTGCGCATTAACCGCGAGGAACACCTGCTTTCCCAGCACCAGGCCACCCAGGCCCTGATCCGTGGCCTGGCCCACGAGATCAAGAACCCTCTCGGAGGGTTGCGGGGCGCCGCCCAGTTACTGGAGCAGGAACTGCCCGACCCCGCCCTACGGGAATACACCCGGATCATTATCGAAGAGGCCGACCGTCTCCAGACCCTCATGGACCGGATGCTGGGCCCCAACCGTCTGCCCAATCCCCGTCTGGTCAATATTCATTTCCTCCTGGAGCGGGTGCGCGGGCTGATCCTGGCGGAGCACCCGACGGGGACGGTCATCGAGCGGGACTATGACCCCAGTATCCCCGAGTTTCGCGCCGATCCGGACCGCCTGTTACAGGCCCTCCTCAACCTGGTGCGGAATGCGGCCAATGCCGCCGGCAAGGGCGGACATATCGTCCTGCGGACCCGGGTGTTGCGTCAGTTCACCATGGGCGGGAAACGCCACCGCCTGGTACTGCGGGTCGAGATCCAGGATAACGGTCCCGGGGTGCCGCCGGAGCTTCAGGAACGCATCTTTTTTCCGATGGTGACGGGCCAACCCGGCGGGACGGGGCTGGGCCTGCCCATTGCCCAGGAACTGGTCAATCAGCACGGCGGGCTGATCGAGTGCGAGAGCCGCCCGGGGGAGGGCCGCTTTTTTGTCTACCTGCCTTTGGAGATCCCGCATGACTGAGACACCCAAGGTCTGGGTCATCGACGACGATCGTTCAATTCGCTGGGTCCTGGAGCGGGCCTTGCGCAAGGCCGAGATGGATGTCACCTGCTTTGTCGACGGTGGTGGCGTCATGGCGGCCCTGGAGCGGGACCGGCCCGACGTCATCCTCTCGGATGTCCGCATGCCGGGTATTGATGGCCTCGAACTGCTGGCGCAGATCACGGCCCGCTATCCGCGCCTGCCCGTCATCATCATGACCGCCCACTCGGATCTGGACAGCGCCGTATCCGCCTTTCATGGTGGCGCCTTCGAGTATCTGCCTAAGCCCTTCGATCTCGACGAGGCCGTCGCCCAGGTCCGCCGCGCCTGTCGTCATCAGGCCCGGGAGACCACCGCCCCAGTGGAACCTATGCCCCGCGGCGCCGAGATTATCGGTGAGGCCCCGGCCATGCAGGAGGTCTTCCGGGCCATCGGCCGCCTGGCCCGCTCCCAGATCACGGTGCTGATCAACGGCGAATCCGGTACCGGGAAGGAACTGGTGGCGCGGGCCCTGCACCGCCATAGCCCGCGCAGCACCAAGCCCTTCATCGCCCTGAACATGGCGGCCATCCCCCATGACCTGTTGGAGTCCGAGCTGTTCGGCCACGAACGCGGCGCCTTCACCGGGGCCCAGACGCGGCGCGAGGGGCGCTTCGAGCAGGCCAACGGCGGTACCCTGTTCCTCGATGAAATCGGTGACATGCCGGCGGATCTCCAGACCCGGCTGCTGCGCGTCCTGGCCGATGGCGAGTTCTACCGGGTCGGCGGCCTGGCGCCCGTCAAGGTGGATACCCGCATCATTGCTGCCACCCACCAGCATCTGGAGGCCCTGGTCCAGCAAGGGCGCTTTCGTGAGGACCTGTTCCATCGCCTCAACGTCATTCGCATCCACCTCCCGGCCCTGCGGGAGCGGCGGGAGGA
>JAGVUH010000670.1 GCA_019136395.1 Gammaproteobacteria bacterium | reverse complement strand
CGGTCGCTCTCCGGACTCCCTGCGTCCCGCCCCGCGACGAGCACCTCTAGAACCCCGCGAGCACGGAAGAGAGGATAGCTCCTTTTGGGTACATGATCACACGGGACTGAACAATTAGACAGCGGGGCATACGTGAGGATGACGTGGCGGTGATCATTGGCGCCGGTACCACGATCGATGGTGAGAGTGTGTTGCTGCTCGACCGCGATGTTGAGCGGGAGGTGATGAGGCGCAAGCGCGAGATTGCCATCCTGGAGCGGCTCCGGGGGTGTCGGGTGGTGATGGCGAAGGAACGGACGGTCGTGACGGTGTATCGACCTGGGCGTAAGACCGAACACAGGCTCTTGCGCGGTCTCCACCGGCATCAGCGTCCCGGTGAGGTGGCAGCCGGTTGTGTGCCAGCGACGGAACCGGCGATGGGTGTGGCCTGGTGACTTACTGATTGGGGGACGAAAAATGAGCACTGATGGCGTACAGACGGGCTTCGAACTGATTCTGGAGGAGTTAGGCAGTGTTATGCATGACCTCCAGCGGGAGGCTGAAAACCTGGTCAAACAGGGCAACTTCGGTAATTGTCCAAGGTTTCCGCCACGCAACATCCTGCACCCCTATCCCTGCGCGCACCTGGATTGCCTTCAGGGCCGGGTCCTGTTGCAGGACCGGGAGTTCCTCCTGTTGCAGACCGGCGGCGCCAACGGGCGCTACGCCGTGTCGCTGCACGAGGACGATTGGCGGCTGGTGGTCTGAGGCCATGGCGGACCTGGGGGCCATTGGTCAGGAGATCCGGGGGATCTACGCCATGCCGATTGGTTTTACCCTGCCGCATCTGCGGCCGGGTGGCTTCCCGCTATGGGCGGTGGTGATGCCGAAACTTGAGCGCGAGCCGGTGTTTGATCCGCTTGCCTATCGGGCGATCGCGGGGCGGGTCTTGCACGAGGGCATTCCCAGCGTCTCGGTGTCGGTGTGGGGGTGGGAGAGTCGCCAACTCAGGGCCAGGACGCAGACGGCGGCCGATGGCTCCTGGGCGCTGGCGGTTGGTCCGGGGCAGTATGGCATCACCTACCACGTCACGGGTTACCAGCCGATCTCGCATGGGCCTTATCAGTTCTGAGTCCGGTGGTGGCATGCGGGCTTGCTGGTACTACGGGCTGGAGCGGGTGCGGCTGGCGCCGGATGAGTGGCGCTGCGTGCGTGGGGTGCGGGGGACGGTGGTGGCCCTGTTCAGCATCCACGGGGCCGATGTGATGGCCCAGCATGGGTACCTGGAGGAGGTGTGGGACGACGGGAGCGAGGACCCGGACCAGGTCGAGCCCTGGCCGGTGGTGGATATCCTCGATGACGGGCGGGTGGTGGCGCGCCGGGTGCCGCGGGGCTTTACTTATGGGATCTGGGACTGTGCCACCCCTTTGGCGCCGACCAGACCGCCCGAAAACCGCATGGGCTGATCGTCGCGGGGTTTGACATGACCTCCTGGCTTAAGGCAGGTGAGGCCTGCTGTAAGCCAGTTCTTGTTGATGGAATTGTTATGCCCCAAGGGGCAATTTCGTTGTAGAAGTCTGGCGCGGTGTCAGGGCCGCTAGTACGGCCGCCACAGCAATCAGGGCCACGACGTCCCCAAAGAGGTGTCCAGTGTGTTTAGTATCGGCGATGGACTGTAAACCCATAATCCCGCCGTGGACAATGCTCGACCAGACTGTAAACCAGATCAGGCTTCTATGTGCCATCGGATCGCGCGAGGCAATTATCAGAAACACACCGAGCGTGGCATAGATGCCCAGGATCATCTCAAGGTATTCCGAGCGCCCCCCCTCATGCCACGTCCAGCCCGACGGCCAGACGATTCCAAGTGGCCAGAGGCCGAACGTGAAGGTCAATCCTACGAGCAGTAAAGCAATGCGCAGGTATTTGATGCGATTAGTTTCACTCATTGGTTAGTGCCTCGATAATGATTTTACATTCCACTCTCCAGCCCCATACCCGGCGGAAGGCGCTGGGTGGGAGGAGATGGTTTGTTTCTGCTTGCTGGCAGACGGAGGGGTCAATGCCAGTCCGCAATTCAATTGTTGACGGTGGAGAGGCAAATTGTTATCAGTCTGATGGGTTAATACTAAAGTTGCATGCCTCTGATTACGGAGCTGGGGCTGCCATTCTTGCCGTGCGAGGGGCCATGAGGGGGGATTAGCTGGCCCACCCCCGGTCTTGCCGGGTCGTGCCATCACTGTCACCACCAAGCCTCGCTCACGGCCGGAACCATCACCGCCTGCACGGTTCTTACCTTCACCTCAGCAGCAAGCACCTGCCGCGCTGGCGGGGCAGGCGGTTTGGCAAGGTGTATGACAATCACGCGGGCCTCACAGGGCGGGGCGCTACCTACCTAACTTGGGTGACAAGACCCACGCTGCGTATGGGGTTCATCATGGCATCCACTGAAACACAGCATCACCATCCTGCGGGCCATCAAGCCCCTGATTCGCTGCATGACCCCGTCTGCGGGATGGTCGTGACTGCCCATGCTGGGCATCACCAGGGCCAGCATGCGGGCCATCACGCTGCCGTGGTGCCGTTGGAGGAACCGGTTCCCGTTATGGTTGGTGGAGTGTTGGGCGCGATTTATACCTGTCCGATGCATCCTGAGATTCGGCAAGATCACCCAGGAAGTTGTCCCAAGTGCGGCATGACCTTGGAGCCGCTATTGCCGGGGTTAGAGGACGATGACAGCACCGAGTTGAGCAATTTTCAACACCGGTTCTGGTGGACGCTGCCGTTGACGGTGATGGTGACGGTGCTGGCCATGGCAGGCCATCGCCTCCAATGGTTCGCGATGTCGATCCAGAGTTGGATCGAACTGGCTTTGTCCTTACCCATCGTGTTTTGGGCGGGGTGGCCCTTTTTCACGCGGGGCTGGCAGTCGGTGGTCAATCGCAGCCCCAATATGTGGACCTTGATTGGGCTGGGTACGGGGGCGGCCTTCATCTACAGCGTGGTTGCCACCATCGCACCACAGGTGTTTCCAGACTCGTTCCTGTCAATGGGGCGGGTCGCCGTCTACTTTGAGGCATCGGCTGTCATCATTTCGCTGACTTTGCTCGGCCAGGTGCTTGAACTAAAGGCGCGATCTCAAACATCAGCTGCCATCAAATCCCTGCTTGGACTGGCACCCAAGACCGCGCGCCGGATCCGAGACGACGGCAGTGAGGAGGATGTGCCGCTGACGCATGTCCACGTTGGAGATTTGCTGCGCATTCGTCCTGGAGAAAAAGTTCCAGTGGACGGTGTGATCACGGAGGGCAACAGTGCGGTTGACGAATCAATGTTGACTGGTGAATCTGTACCTGTGTCCAAGCGAGTCGGCGACAAAGTCATCGGCGCCACGCTCAACACCAGCGGAGCGTTGATGATGCGTTCGGAAAAGGTCGGTTCAGCCACTGTGTTGGCACAGATCGTCCAAATGGTCGCTAAGGCGCAGCGGTCCAGGGCCCCCATGCAGCGCCTGGCGGATCTGGTTGCTGGCTATTTCGTGATGGCAGTGGTTGCCGTGGCCTCGTTGACCTTTCTCGGCTGGGGACTGTTCGGACCTGAACCGAGTTGGGTCTATGGCTTGATCAATGCGGTGGCCGTCTTGATCATTGCCTGCCCCTGTGCGCTAGGGCTGGCGACGCCGATGTCCATCATGGTCGCCACGGGGCGTGGTGCGACCCACGGTGTTCTGTTCCGTGACGCGGCGGCCATCGAAAACCTGCGTAAGATTGACACGCTGGTCATTGACAAGACGGGCACCCTGACCGAGGGCAAACCCGCTTTTGACCGCGCCGTGCCTGTGCCCGGTCAAGAAGCGGATGAGGTGTTGCGTCTGGCCGCGAGCCTGGATCAAGGCAGCGAGCACCCATTGGCAGATGCCATCGTGCGTGCTGCGCGTGCGCGTGGTCTAACCCTTGAAAAACCAGAGAACTTTGAATCGGGGTCAGGCATCGGCGTTCGCGGGCTGGTGGGAGAGCGTCGACTCGCGCTGGGCAACACCGCCATGATGGAACAACTCGGCGTCTCCGTTCAGTCTTTAGTTTCGCAGGCCGAGGCGTTGCGTTCGGAAGGGGCCAGCGTCATGCATTTGGCCGCCGACGGTCAGCTTGTGGGCCTCCTTGCCATGTCCGACCCCATCAAGTCCAGCACCCCCGAGGCCCTCGCAACGCTCAAGGCCACCGGCCTGCGTATCGTCATGGCAACCGGCGATGGTCTGAGCACAGCACGCGCGGTTGGCGCCCGCCTGGGTATTGACGAGGTGCATGGTGAGGTAAAGCCGGCTGATAAGCTGGAACTTGTTCAAAGACTTCAGCGCCAAGGTCGAGTGGTCGCAATGGCGGGCGACGGCATCAATGACGCCCCCGCTCTGGCCAAGGCCGATGTGAGTGTGGCCATGGGCACTGGCACGGATGTGGCCATGAACAGCGCTCAAGTCACCCTGGTCAAGGGCGATCTGAGGGGTATCGCGGTCGCACGCACCTTGTCTGAAGACACGGTTCGCAACATGAAGCAGAATCTGATGTTTGCTTTGCTGTACAACGCGCTGGGCATTCCGATCGCGGCTGGCGTGTTGTACCCGTTGACCGGTTGGCTGCTGTCGCCCTTGATCGCTGCCTTGGCCATGAGCTTCAGCTCCGCGTCGGTGATCGGCAATGCGTTGCGCCTCAGGCGCTGATGGACACCCTGCTGTTTCCCACCTCGGGCGTCGAGATATGGCTGTGGCTACCGCTACTCGCCGCTTTCGTCGTCTCCTTCTTTGGCGCGATGGGTGCAAACCCAATTTCAGGGTTCACAGGATCTGGAAAATACTCGGGACGGATGGGATCAGGACCGCCGTGCCCAGGCCAGGATGGCCCGGATTTCCGCTACCCGTTCACCGATCGCCACGGCGTCGGTGATCTCGATCACCAGGCAGACCGGACCCGGCCATCGTACCGCCACCTCCGCCACATTGGCGCGCTTGATGCCGCCGATCGCCACCTTGGGTAGGTCCGGAAGTTCGGTAACGGTCCAGTCCAAGTAGTCCAGGCCAACCGGTTCGCCAACCTCTTGCTTGGTATATGTGGGCTATTACCAGGTAGCCGGCGTGAACGGCCACTCAGACTAGCAACGTTGACGCTATGCCTCAGGCGGGTCCTCCCCCTCAGTCACTATCCGGACGATCCGCGCCAGCAACAACCGCACCTGTTCCGGGTCGAGCCCCAGTCGGCCCGGCTCCAGATGGACCTCCAGGCCAGGCCGCAGGGTCACGCGGCTCCACACCTCCACCGTCCCCGGCGCGGTGGGCGGGGGCAGGTCGCTGAGATCCCCGCGCAGCAGGCGGCCGATGCGCTCCAGGGAGACCCCGGCCTGCTGCCACTTGCGGATCAGCAGGAGCTACTCCAGGTGGCGGCGGGTGTAATGCGCCCCGCGCTTAGCCCCCTCGGGTGGATCGAGCAGGCCCTTCT
Source organism: Gammaproteobacteria bacterium (assembly GCA_019136395.1). Next base: position 2,321 of record JAGVUH010000670.1, on the reverse strand, counting down.
GGGTGTAAAAGCGCACCGTGCGGCGCACCACGCCGCTGAGGGCGCAGAGTTGGTCGATGCCAAAGGTCGGCTCCGGCAGGGGTGCCGCAGCCTGATCCAGTGGCGATACTTCTGGTTCAGGGTTCATGACGTTAGGGGCGGACAGCTTTTGGCGAGGGCGACCAGGCGCTCTACCTGGTCCCGGGGTAGACCGCGGGTGGCCATGAAGCGCAGGCGGCGCAGGGTCTCCCGGGGAGCGGCCCGACCGGCGGCAGGCTGCAGCAACAGACCGTAGAGGACGGCGGCGATCACTGGGCCTTCCTCCGCGCCTTGGGCGAGTAGGGCTGTGATCTCGTCCGCCAGCGGCTCCGGGAGATCCGCACCCAGCAGATCCGCCAGCGTCGGCAGGGGCTCCTGGGGATCGGCCAGGCGCTGGGCCTGGGCCACCAGGTAAGCGGAAAAGGGTGGTGGGGTCATGGGCTGCGACCGGACCGGCGTATCGGGAATGCCATACATGATCCGGGACGGCGCGGCCCGGGCTGCCCGCTTGGACAAGCCGCCTCGGGAGGACGTTTTCGCTGGCCCGGGGCTGAGCAAGAACGACATATCACTATCCTGCAGCATCCCGGACGGCGGTAGGCGCGCGGCGAAAACCCCACGGGCCGAGGCCACCGACCCCATCCCGCCCCACCCCGCGGCAAGCTGATGCGGAACCTGCCGCACCTGGGGCAGGGTGTCGGCCTGTTCGGCGGCCTCCCGTGGGTCGTGCAGCACAAAGTGGGTGTGGGGTGATACCAGTTGGTAGCGCACGGCCAGGGCGGTAGCCGTCGCCTGGTCCAGCACAGTGAGGCGACGGTCGGCGGCCAGGCGCGGCAGGGTATCCGCCCCGGCGCTTTCCGGCCAGGGTTGCAGGTTAAGGGTCTGGGCGTGGGTGGTGCCATCGGCCAGGGTGTAGGTCAGGGTAACCGGCCCGGTCGGCGAGGTAGTGAAACCCGCCAGCCAATGGCGGGTGTCACCGGCAAAGACCGACTCCTCCGCCTCGGGCCACTGCCAGCGGGGTACCCCGGGCCAGGTCAGGGTGACGCTGGCGCGGGGCGCGCGGATGCGCGCGAACTGGCGCACGATCTTGTCACCCATGGCCTCGTTGGGGTGGACCAGGGTACAAGCGCCGCCGGTGGCCTGGGCCAGCCCCTGCACCAGGTCGGTGGCGACCGCCGCCCCGACACCGATGGTGAAGACCCGGTCGCCGGCCTGGCGGGCGAAGCGGATCAATCCCTGGGTGTCCCAGGCCTCGCCGTCGGTGATGAGCAGAATATCCAGGGACCGGTCCTGGCGTTGACCGTGAGCCAGCCGCATGGCGGCGCCGATCTCGGTGCCGCCCCGGTCGGCCTGGAGGTGGCGGATGGCGTGGTGGGCGCGGGCCAGGTGGGCGGTATCCGCCGCTACCAGGCCCGGGAACAGGGCCGCGGGCGCACTGCCAAAGACGATGAGATTGAAGCGGTCCGCCGGCTGCAAGCGGTCAAGGATGGCCAGCAGGGCCTCGCGGGTCTGGGCGATGCTGTCGCCGGCCATGGAACCGGAGGCATCGGCGACCAGGACATAATCGTGCCCGCCCGTGTCCGCCGCCACCGGGAGTTGGGGCTGGACGCTGAGGAGGACGACGGTTTCCGGTGGGGTATCGCCCACCCCGGGTGTCAGGTCCCGGGCGATGAGGGCCTGGCCGGCGCGGGCGGAAGGCGCCGCGCGGATGAGCAGGACCAGATCCCGGTCCAGCGGCGCGGAACCCTGGGCCAGGCGCAGGCGCTGGCCCGTTTCCTCCGGGATGACGGTGAGGGCGTGGGAGGGGGAATCGACCTGGGCCTGGCGCAGGCTGCCGCCCAGGACCAGGTCCAGGGTGAAGCGGTGCCCGGTGAACAGGGCGACATGGGGCACCTGATGGGGCGCCAGCCCGGCCTGATGGGGATCGCCATAGCGGGGCGCCAGCGTGGTGGGCAAGACCAGTCGCCACAGATCGTCATCCCAGACGCCGAGCACGGCGTAGCGGTAGTCGAGTTCGGCCACCTGGCCCGGCAGCAGGTTGCCGACGTTGATGGTGTAGAGCCCCCGCCCGGCGCATTGCAACAGGAGGGCGCCGTCACCGCTGACGATGGCCTCCTCGTAATCCTCCTCGGCTTGCGCAGCCGGGAGCACCTGGCCGCGCAGCACCCGGCCGTCGAGGGTCACCTCCACCCCCAGCAAGACCGCCTCCGGGGGCACGGGGAAGGTGAAGACGGCCTCGATGTTGACCGCCTCGGCGTTGCGGAAGGTCTGGGCGAGGTGGATTTCCCCTACCAGGCCTTCCA
>JAGVUH010000415.1 GCA_019136395.1 Gammaproteobacteria bacterium | reverse complement strand
CGAGGTCAACGCCACCATGCCATGGGAAACCGTCATCGGGCTGGAGATCCACACCCAGCTCGCCACCCAGTCCAAGATTTTCTCCGGCGCCGCCACCGCCTTCGGCGCCGCACCTAACACCCAGGCCTGCGCCATCGACCTGGGCCTACCTGGGGTGCTGCCGGTCCTCAATGAGGCGGCGGTGCGACTGGCGGTGCGCTTTGGCACGGCCATCGACGCCGAGATCGCCGACCGCTCGGTCTTCGCCCGCAAGAACTACTTCTACCCCGACCTGCCCAAGGGCTACCAGATCAGCCAGTACGAGCAACCCGTGGTGGGGCGGGGCAAGGTGAGCATCCAGCTCGAGGACGGCAGCCGCAAGGAGATCGGCGTCACCCGCGCCCATCTGGAGGAGGACGCCGGCAAGTCCCTGCATGAGGACTTCCACGGCCTCACCGGCATCGACCTCAACCGCGCCGGCACCCCCCTGCTGGAGATCGTCTCCGAGCCGGACCTGCGCTCGCCGGAGGAGGCGGTGGCCTACGCCCGCAAGATCCACCAGATCGTGCGCTGGATCGGCATCAGCGACGGCAACATGCAGGAGGGTTCCTTCCGCATGGACGCCAATATTTCCATCCGCCCCTTGGGCGAGGAGAAGTTCGGCACCCGCGCCGAGATCAAGAACATCAACTCCTTTCGTTTTCTGGAGCGCGCACTGCGTTTCGAGATCGAGCGCCAGATCGACGTCATCGAGAGCGGCGGCCAGGTGGTCCAGGAGACCCGCCTCTACGACGCCGAGCGAGACGAGACCCGCTCCATGCGCTCCAAGGAGGAGGCCAACGATTACCGCTACTTCCCCGACCCGGACCTGCTGCCCTTGGTGATCGACGCCGAGTTTCTGGCCACCGCCACCGCGGACCTGCCGGAGCTGCCCGACGCCATGCGCGAGCGCTTCCGCCGCGACCATGGCCTGTCCGACTATGACGCCAACCTGCTCACCGCCAGCCGTGCCCTGGCCGCCTACTTTGAACAGGTCGCCGCCACCTGCGGTGATGCCAAGCTGGCCGCCAACTGGATCGGCGGTGACCTGTCCGCGGCGCTGAACAAGGATGGCCTGGAGATTGGCGACTCGCCCATCAGCGCCACCGGGCTCGCCGGCCTCCTCGCCCGCATCCAGGACCAGACCCTGTCCGGCAAGCTCGCCAAGCAAGTCTTCGAGGCCATGTGGCGGGGTGAGGGCGACGCCGACGCCATCATCGCCACCAGGGGCCTGCGGCAGATCACCGATACCAGCGCCATCGAGGCACTCATCGACGACATCATCGCCGCCAACCCCGGCCAGGTGGAGCAGTACCGCGCCGGCAAGGACAAACTCTTCGGCTTCTTCGTCGGCCAGGTGATGCGGGCAAGCAAGGGCCAGGCCAATCCTGAGCAGGTCAATGCCCTGTTGAAGGCCAAATTGGCGGGTTAGAAGATCAAACAGAGGGAATGTCTTCCCCTCGGCCCTCTGTCAGCGTGTGACTTCCTGGCCGTGGATGGCCGGGCATCAACCGCTCTAAGCGCGCGAAGATCTAGCCTGCGCAAGCCGCGCCTCGCGGCGAGGTTTGCGTTCAGACCCCTCACACACGATAGGCGCTTCGACAGCACAAGCCGCTAATTCTCACTCTCCCCCCTGGCTGGCTGGGGAGGGTTGGGGAAGGGGATCAGAGCGGTTACGCTGCAGGAGAACTGAAAAGGCCGGGATGGCATTTTTTATCATCCCGCAAGGTTGGCACGCGTTCTTTGAACCTGAACAGTAGCCTGCGCTTACAGGACCAACCGCAAGGGCAAGAAACGGCCGCCGGTCTCAAATCTCAAGACATTAATGGGCGCGTCGATGCGGCTCTAGTGCTCGCTTGGAATATGGCTGGGAGACACACAAAGACCATCAATCGGCCATTCAATCAGTAGCGGTCTACATTCCGGATATGTCATTCTGAGAGTGCTACCTCCGGCTGCAATCTGAGTGGGAGCCGCAGCGAGCTCGTGGCCATTGTAACGATGGGTAGTTGAATTTGTCCGTCTTTCAATGCCCATCGCGCATAACGATTGTTCAGCTTGCGATATTTCAGATCGGCAATCACAGTGACAGGTCCTTTGGCCCAGTCTGGAATCTTAAAGGAAAAAATCGTCACATCAGTCCCACCTGGGGGGATAACCCTCTTGAAACTGTCGCCGACCATATTGAAAAGGTCGTGCCGCCATACCTCATCTCCCTGACGGTCAATCGGAATCGACTTATAAAAATAGGCATCAGCATCAACGTCTCCCTGGGCATCGAGGACGCCCGATTCATGAATCTTACGGCCCTGCCCGTCGATGGCGGCAAGATAGAGCCATGCCTCGTTGATGTCGGTGGTACCGCCGGGAAAGGCATGACCTACTTCTGCATTTGTAACCGCAATCCGTACGGTAACCTCTTCCCCGAGATAAGCGTAGGCCGGAGACTCGTCGGTTCTTGTGGCCCTGGGATCGATATGTCGCGCAGTCTCCGTCGCCGCGGGCCGGTTCGGGCGGTCGATCACGATCCTGATTTTGTCCGCGGCCAAAAACCGCACCGTTCTCTGTAACTGATCGCGATTGCCCGTGTAGCTCGGTATTGCAGAATTCGCCCCAATGTTGAAATGGGTCTTGATCATCCCCAGGCTACTTGCGGCAGGGTCCTGGCCCGGCGCCAATGGGAAATGGCAATCCTGACACCGGCGAACGTTGGTTTGCGCAAAAGGCTGGCGAGTTTGCCCGGAATAGGGACCATTGAGCCAGGACAGGTAATCGTCTTGCATCTTCACCCAGCCCCAGTGATTGAAGTCCTTATCCATAAATTGCGCATGACAGGTAGCGCATATTTCTGGAGTAGCCAGTACCGGTCGGGCCATATCGGCTCGATGCTGGCGCGGCTGAAGGCGGAGAACGAAATTGTGAATCCGGGTCGGCCACCCCCCCTCCTCGCCTTCGAAGAGATAGGGTTCAGGCGGACTGAACCGATAGCTTGCAACGCCTTGGGTATGTTCAACACGGTCTATCCCGTGACAGGACATGCAACTAACCCCTTCCTGCATAT
>JAGVUH010000599.1 GCA_019136395.1 Gammaproteobacteria bacterium | reverse complement strand
TGCCCTCCAGTTCGACGATCCGCGCCCGCAGGCTCAGGCTCTCGGCCTGGAGCACCGCGCGCTCCTCATTGAGCCGGTGAATCTGGTCCCCATGGTCGCGGATCTGCTGGCGCAAGGTTTCATAGACCTCGGCTGTGGCCGCGTCCCGAGCATTGGCCAGGTGATCGACGTGATACTTGCGCAGGTAGAGCATGACCGGCGCCGCTCCCACCAGGAGGGCAGCCACCACCAGGCCGAACCACTTGGCGCCCATCAGGAAGGGGTCCCCGCCGTCGGGGATGGCCTCGATGGCCGTGGGCAGGGCTTCGGTCATGTCACACCTCGGACGTTATCGACACCAGCAAAGGCGCGGGGGGTGGCACCGCTGACCGGGAACAAGGCTGCCGTCATGCCGCGCCTCAATCGTTGTCCGGCACGTCGAAGGCGCGGCGGATCTGCTGACAGATGCCGAGCACCACGATGTCATCCACCCGGTTCTCGGTCTTGCCCACCGCCTCCTCGATGGCATCGAGCAGGGCATCCAGGCCCCGTTTCATGACCTCGGGGGACATCATCACCACCAGGGCGCTGACCAGTTGCTGAATCAGGATGGTTTGCAGGTTCATTGTGTCGACCTCTCGGGAAAAAACCGAATCAAGGCGGAAGGGCGCTCACCGCCCTGTGGCCACCAGACAGAAAAAGCCCCGCACGGGGCGGGGCAAGGCTCTACAGCCACTCGGAGGCGTGCCGCTGATTAGGCGTAGGTCGGGGGCGTGCCGGTCGGGGTAGCGGTGATCCCCATCAGGGACAGGGTGTAGACATGGATGAAGAACACCTCACCCGCCGGGACCGGGCTGGCATCCATCCCACCAGCATCCTTCTGCGCCACCGACAGGATGACCGGGGTGAGCGCCCCGGCCGCGGTCTCCCAGGCGCCCTTCTCCAGCTCGGTCAGCAGCGCGAAGGCCGCCCGGGCCGCGGTGTAGGAAATGCCGCCGCTGCCGATGCCGACCTGCTGCATGTAGCTGTTCCAGCGCTGCCCGGCCGGGGTCAGGGCGGCGATCAGCTCCTTGTCGGTGCTGGTCTTGCCGGAGAGCTTCAGGGAAGTGCCGGAGACGAACTTCTGCAGGGCGCCGAAGACCCGCACGCGGTTACGCGCGTCCATCTGCCCCTGGGTCTGGGGGTTGGAGGGTTTGACGAGCTGACGCACGACGTTGGAGCCGAGGCGCCGGCCGAACACGAGCGTGGAGCCATAGGAGCCGGAGGCTTCCATGGACATCAGGGGACCTTTAACTTTGGCCATGACCATTTCCTCACTGGGAAGAGTAATTGCATGGCATTGTAGAACCCGCCGATGAATATTCAAGTGCCTGATTTTATGATTATTCCGCTGCGTGCTAAAGAGAGGGACTTTTTTTGTTTCCCGCCCTTTTTCCCGCCGTCGCCCCCCGGCCCCGGCCCCACGTTTGCCCAAATTCAGGTGCCAGGGTAGTTAAGCGACGGAGTTGGGTTTGGCAGGGACGCAGGGCAGGTGTACCCAGGAAAGGGGAACCACCCAAGGGAGACGCCGCTGCCAAATACCCCTGCTGAAGTTGACTAAGAGTATTTGGGCACGCAAAACCTGCCGGGCGGGCTGTGGTGCTGGTCATTGGGTGATCAGCGGAAAATGCCGCGGATGGCGGGTGTTAACCTAACACGGCTAAGGCTATATCATGCCCCGGCGGGATAAAATTGGCCCCGCCGGGCCAACCCCCGCGCGCACCCGACCCAGGTGGTTACGGTGCGCGTGCCGGAGCCGTACCCGCTGGACACGTCAGCCCGCCCCTTAATCGCCCGTCGGGCGCGGCCCTGGATACCCTCATACCCTGGACACCCTGCGACCGCCATTGGATCCCCCCGGATGCCTGCCACTACCGCCACCCCCCCTGGGCGCCAGCTCACCCCCTGGCTTCTGCTCCTCCTGGCCCTGGCGGTCCTGGCCGCCGGTCTCGGTTATGACCGTTACGACGCCTACCGGAACCTCGACGCCCAGGAGCGCCAGCGCCTGGTCGATGAGGCGAACGTGACGAAGAAGAACCTCAGCGCCCGCCTCCAGACCACCAGTAACGCCCTCGCGGCACTGCGATCCGATCTGCCTTGGCTGCTGGCCCATCCCGAGGGCCTGACGCACCTCAACAGCCGCCTGGCGACGGTGGTCGCCTCCACCGAGGGCCTGCGCTCCCTGCTGGTCGTCGACGGCAACGGCACGGCCACCGCCAGCAATCGCCAGGAACTGGTTGGCATAAACTTCCGCGATCAGGAGCGTTACCGGACCATGAGTCGGGACGCCAACCCGGATATTCTCTACGTCTCCGCCCCCTTCAAGACGCCCCTGGGTATCTGGACCATCAGCCTGGGGCGGGTGATCCTTGACGATCAGGGCCGCTTCAATGGCTATGTCCTGGCCATCCTCGACCCCGACTACTTCCGCCTGCTGATTAACTCGACCCTCTACGCCCCCGACATGCGCGTCAGCCTGGTCCACGGCGAGGGCCTGGTGGTCTTCCGCACCCCCGACCCCGAGGGCCTCACCGGCCAGAATGTACGGCAACTGCCCCACTCCTTCTTCCGGCGCTTCTGGGACAGCGGCGCCGAGCAACTGGTCCTGGAGGGGCTCTCCGCCGCCCCGGGCGGGGCGCGTCTGGCCGCCCTCCAGGCCATCCTCCCCCGCGAGATAACCGCGGACCAGCCCCTCGTCGTCACCACCAGCCGCGACCTGGCCGCCCTGATGGCTCCCTGGTGGCAGGAGACCCGGGTCCGGCTGGCGTTCTTCGCCCTCATCGCCCTGGTGGCGGCGATCGGCCTGGGCGCCTATCAGCGCCGCCAACGGGCCTATAGCCTCCTGCGGGCGGCCGAGGAGGCCAAGCGCGAGGAAGTCGAGGCCCGGTTACGTCTGGCCGTGGAGGGGGCGGAGCTGGGCATCTGGTACTGGAACATCGCCACCAACCGCCTGGAGTGGTCCGACCGCTGCAAGGCCCATGTGGCCCTGCCCGCCGATCAGGCGCCGAGCTTCGAACACTTTTACGCGGTGATCCACCCCGAGGACCGGGCACGGGTCGAGGACCTGCTGCGCGCGGCGGTCGCCACGGGCGAACGGTACGCGGCGGAATACCGGGTGATGCACGCCGATGGCACGGAACATTGGCTCAACGCCCCCGGCCGAGTGTACCGCGCCGCGGATGGCACCCCGATCGGTATGGGGGGCGTCACCCAGGACATCACCGCCCGCAAGCAGATCGAGGCGAATCTCCAGGCCAGCGAGCGGCGCTTCCGCCAGCTCTTCGAGCACCTGCCCATCGCCTATCAGTCCGTCGACAGCGAGGGCCGCTGGCTGGATGCCAATCAGAAGCTGGCCGACTTGCTGGGCTTCGCCAGTCCCGAGGAGATGATCGGCCAAAGCTTCGTCGACTACTGGGACGAGTCCATTCGCGATCAATTCGGCGCCAGTTACGCGCGCTTCAAGGCCAACTTGAGCATCGACGGCGAGGTGCCGCTGCGCCGGCGAGACGGCACCCCCCTGACGGTCCTGTTCGCCGGACGGATCCAGGACGATGACCAGGGTCGCTTCCTGCGCACCCACTGCATCCTCATCGACATCACCGAGCGACGGGCCATGGAGGATCAAATCCGCGCCCTCAACGAGGACCTAGAGCGCAAGGTCGCACAGCGCACCGCCGAGCTGAGTCGCAGCGAGGCTCGCGCCCGCGCCTTCATGCACACGGCCCTTGACGCCGTGGTGGTCATCGACAAGAAGAGCTGCATCCTGGAATTCAACCAGGCCGCCGAGACCCTCTTTGGTTATCCCGCCGAGGAGATCCTTGGCCAGCCCCTGGAAACCCTCATGGCCCCCGAGGACGCCGGCCGGCATCGCCTCTACCTCGCGGCCAGCACGGGCCAGGGCGCCCGCCTCATGGGCGGCAACCGCCAGATCCTGGCGCGGCATCGTTCCGGTCGGGACTTTCCGGTGGAGATTTCCGTGGGCAGCCTGCTGGAGGGTGACCAGCGCCTGCATGTCGGCATCATCCGCGATGTGTCCGAGCGGATGCGGTTCGAGGCCGCCCTGGAGGATGCCCGTAAGATCGCCGAGGCCGCCAGCGCCGCCAAGAGCGAATTCCTGGCCCACATGAGCCACGAGATCCGCACGCCGCTGAACGGCGTTCTGGGCCTGGTGCAGTTGCTGCAACGCGAACCCCTCACCCCCGACCAGCGCGACATGGTGACCCGCATCCAGGGGGCGGGGCAGTCCCTATTGGCCATCCTCAACGACATCCTCGACTTCTCCAAGATCGAGGCCGGCCAGTTGCGCCTGGAGGACCGGCCCTTCCGTCTGGACGCGCTCCCGGCCAAGCTCGACAGCCTCCTCGGCTCGGTGGCGCGGGGCAAAGGCCTGGCCCTGCGGATTGAGGGACCCGACGCCGACCTTGGCCCCCTGCGCGGCGATGCCCTGCGGCTGGAGCAGGTCCTCATCAACCTGGTCGGCAACGCCATCAAGTTCACCGAGCGCGGCGAGGTGGCGATCACCTTCACCACCCTTGCCCGCGACCCCGCGGGGGTGCGGTTGCGCTGCGCGGTGCGGGATAGCGGCATCGGCATCGGCCCGGAGGCCCTGGGGCGGCTCTTCAGCCCCTTCACCCAAGCCGACGCCTCCACCACCCGCCGCTTCGGCGGCACCGGGCTGGGCCTGGCTATTTGCAAGCGCCTGGTGGAACTGATGGGCGGTACCCTCGGCGCCGACAGCGTGCCGGGGGCGGGCAGCACCTTCTGGTTCGAGCTCCCCTTCCGCCACGCGACGAACGAGGAGGTCCCGGCGCCGGCCGCGCCGGTCGCCGCGCTCCCGGTGGGACCCCGCCTGCGGGGGCTGCACCTTCTCGCCGTGGACGACAGCGCCATGAACTGCGACCTGGTGGATATGGCGCTCAGCCGCGAGGGGGCCCAGGTGACCCTAGCCGCGGACGGTCAACAAGCCGTCCAGCTCCTCCGGGCCAGCCCCGCCGGCTGCGACGCCGTGCTCATGGACGTACAGATGCCGGTCATGGACGGGCGCACCGCCACCCGCCTGATTCGGGAGGAGCTGGGCTTGACCCAGCTCCCCGTCATCGCCCTCACCGCCGGCGTCCTGGCCGAAGAGCAACGGTTGATCCGCGAGGCGGGGGCCGATGAGGTCCTGGCCAAGCCGCTGGACCTGGAGCTACTCGTCGCCACCCTGTTGCGACTAATCCCCGCCGAACGGCTAAGCGCGGGGTTTCTCGCCAGCCCTAACGGGGTCGCGGGCGCGGGAGCCCTGGCCGGTACCGGTAGCGGAGCCGTTCCGCCGGCCGCCGCGGGGTCCCGGGCCGCCGCGCCCGGCGGACCTCCGGCCAGCCCGGACGCCTTCCCCCTGATCCCGGGCATCGACCCCGACCGCGCCGCCCTGATCACCGGCCATGACCCGGCCTTCTTCCGCGCCCAACTGGCGCGCCTGCTGCGGGAGTCCGCCGGGGTGGGGGCGGCCTGTCGCCAGGCCCTGGCGGCGGGGGACCGGGAGAGCGCCGCCCGGCGGCTGCACAGCCTCAAGGGCAATGCCGGCAATCTGGGCGCCCTGGACCTGATGCGGGCCGCCGGAGACCTAGAGGGGGCCATCGGGCGAGGGGCCGCAGACCTGGATGCCGGCCTTGCCGCCCTGGACCATCAGCTCCAAGACCTCGCCGCAGCCAGCGCCCCCTGGTTGGCGGTCGCCCCCGCCACGGATCAGGTCAGGGCCGACGTGGGCGCCGTTGCCCCTGGCGGTGCGCTTGCTTCGTCGTCGGCGTCCGGACCCTCGCCGCTGGACCCGGCCCGGCTCACCGTTCTGCGGGAGGCCCTCGGGGACCATGACCTGGCGGCCAGCGATCATTTCGGGGAGCTGGAGGCCGCCCTGACCGCCGCCTGGGGGCCGGAAGCCGTCCAGACCCTGGGCCAGGCCATCGCCGATCTGCGCTTTGGCGAGGCCCTAGCGCTCCTGGACCGCCAGACGCCTGGCACCGCCGACTGAGGCCCGCTGTCAGTCCCGATTACGATCCGAATCAAAACCCCAACCCCCATCCTGATCCCGATTCCATCGTCCAAAAACAAGAATCCCGCTAACGTGGAGAACCCGGCATGAAGCATGAGGCAAAAATCCTGATCGTCGACGACGAGCCCGCCGCCATCCAGATGATGCACAAGACCCTCCAGGGCATGGGTGTGCTGCGCTATGCCACCGGGGGCCAGGAGGCCCTGGCGTTGGTCGCTAAAGATCCCCCGGACCTGATCCTGCTCGACGCCAACATGCCCGTGATGGATGGCTTCGCCACCTGTCGCGCCTTGCAGCGGGACCACGCGGGCATCCCGGTGGTCTTCGTCACCGCCAGCGGGGACTTCGCCAACGAGATCCGCGCCCTGGAGACCGGGGCCAGTGATTTCATCACCAAGCCCATCAAACCACCGGTGGTGCGCGCTCGGGTGGCCATGCACCTCAAGTTCAAAGCACAGAGCGACCTGCTGCGCAAGCTGTGCAACCGTGATCCCCTCACCGGCGTCGCAAACCGCCGGGCCCTGGAGGAGCGGCTTATCGTGGAATGGCGGCGGGCGACGCGCCACCAGTTCGCCTTGTCCCTGCTGATGATGGACGTCGATCACTTCAAGGCCTACAACGACCACTACGGCCATATCGCCGGGGATGCCTGTCTGGAGCGGGTGGCCGAGGCCCTGGCCCAGACCATCGGCCGCGCCGAGGACCTGGTGGCGCGTTACGGCGGGGAGGAATTCGCCGCCCTGCTGGCGGGCAACGGCCCGGAGGAGGCCATGGCCCTGGCGGAGAAGGTGCGCGCGGCGGTGCAGGCTCTCGCCATCCCTCATGCCCGTTCCAGTGCCAGCGAGTGGGTCAGCGTGAGTATTGGCGTCGCCAGTCTGGTGCCGGACGGCGGGGCGGGGTCCGCCGCCCCGGGCGGGGCCGGTGAGACGGGCGGGGCGGATGAATCAGTTAGGACGGGTGAGCAGGGCGGGGCCGGAAAGCCCAGCGCCGCCAGCCCGTCCGGATTCCAGATCAGCCAGGAGCTGTTCGAGCGCGCCGACCAGGCGCTCTACGCCGCCAAACAGGCCGGTCGCAATCGGGTGTCCGTGAACCGGGTGTCGGGATGACGAAGGCCAGGTGTTGGCCGGCCTGCGGCACCTGCACAAAGGTCGCCGCGAATTCCGTGGCGCCGCAGTACCGGAAAGTGGCAAGGGTGTCGCCGTCGGGATGGCGAATCGAGGGACGGGTCATAGCCAAATGCTGACGCTAATGGCTGATATCGGTAGGGCCTGCTGCTGGGACAAACCGGCCACAGCAGGCAGCCTGATGAGTGTCCGCTTCCAAATAAGACGGCAGTTTGCTTCATCCATCCTTTCACCCAGGCTCGCCAGGCGGCCATCAAGGTATCGCATCCGTCGTCTCACAGGCGGTGGACCAACATGATGATCCAGGCCTGCAACCCCAAGCACGGTTCCCGCACCTCCCGACCCGACCCAAGATCAGGACTCCTGGACCCGATCCGTTCTCCGCTCCGGGGAGGAGCCGCTCGCGATCATGAAGGCCCGGTGCCATGCGGCCCCGATAACCCCGCCACTTGGAACCATCGCCCTTTTTCCCCGTGGTCGCCCCCGGCCAGTTTGGCGTGTTGGTATAGCGTTGATACGAACCGAGCTGAGCTCTTTAAAGACCGGCGGCAATGGGAGGAGATTCAATGCTCAATAGCAACTAGATCGAAACCAATTATGTAGCACATAGGTAGGTACCCATACCGCACCCACACCCCCGCAAGTGGGGGATGTGCAGGTACCTATGCAGGCCACGCACACCCCCGTCACCCACGCGACCTGACCACGATAACCCCATGGCGACCTCCTGACACGAACGCATCCACCCCTGCTGCCCGGATTGTCCCCACCCTCTGGCACCGACCAGCACCACGCCCCTGGGACCAGCGGACGGCTTCAGACCAGTGACTGAGCCCCGTCTCACCAGGACACGCCACACCCCACCCCCGCACGCCACCACGACACCTGGACCTCCGCCCGCCAGCCCATGCGCCCAGCCGGACCCCTGCCGACCGGCTGGCCATCGCCCTGACCCAGATCCCGACTGGCATCAGGACCCGCCGACCGACGTATCGACTGAGCCGCCGTAACACCTGCGACCTCATCGCCCGACCGCTGGACCTCATCGCCCCCCTTGCCGACCTGGACCGTCGACGACTGCCGCCGACTTCGGCCCGGCTGGCGACCTCAGCACCGCGCCGACTGATCCGAGCAGCGACCGCCGACCTGGAACCGGCTGGCGACCTGCTGACCGCATCCCGCGAGCGCCCTCGCCGACGGCTGGACCGCCGCGACGGCCGATCCGCCACCCTTGCGACCTCAGCGACCGCCCGGGTCGACACCCCTGACCGCTGATCCCCGACACCAGCACTGCCGCGGCTGGGACCACGACCAGAACGTTCGACCCGACGCGAGCTGGGATGGTCGACCGTTTGGGGCCGACCAGCGACAGCGAGCCCCGGGCCGCTCCACCACCGCCGCCGATGACCACCGCCGACCTGGGACCCGTGACTGACCGCTGGACCTCTGGAGTGGGGGACGACCGACCGACCGCTCGACAGCCATCCTGGAGCGATCCCGGCAATGACCGCGCCGACCAGCTTCAAGCTGCCTCGATCCATGCCCATGACCAGCGTCCGTACCGGGCACCGCCTGCGCTCACGACCTCGGGACCGGGGCACCCCATCCCCGCCAACCAGCCACCACCGGCCGGTAATCACCGCTTTTTGCGCCTGCGCGTGGAATGACAACCTGGCGCCCCCATGCCCTTCCCGGCAAGACCCTTTGCGCCTGGATGCGCTCCACCCCCGACCAACCCCCGAAAACAGCATTCAAAACCTCATCGCGCTCCCGTCCAGCCCGCTTCGGTCGCCACCGCCGCGAGTAAGATGACTCCGGGACGCACCTCGCGGACCTCAGTTCCGCTCCGCGCGTGCCCACTCCGCCCCCTCGCGCCAAACACCGGCGCCAGGGGTCGGGCGGTCACGCTCTCCGCTCCCCGCACTCTGCACCCGACTCGCAGGGCCTTGTGCGGGCCTGTCACGCGCCTTGCTATTCCCGGCCTGCGGTCAAGCCCACACCGCTTCACCTTCGGCCGGGGCAAGGCCCGTGCCAGTCCCGTCCGGTGTGGACTTCTCCCCCCCCGGCCCCCCGCTGGGGGGTGCATTGCATGAAATCCCTGCTTCGATCGCCCCCCATGCCCCCCCTCACGGGGGGGAGTCGGCGCCCTCGCCGACTTAGGCTCCGCCGCTCGACCTTAAGCCGTCGTTTTAGCACCCAGCCGCCTTGCTTACCCTGGACGACATGGCGGACTCAGAGATCGATCCCGCCGCGCGATCCCGCTTGTCCCCCTGCTGCTGTTCCTGCTGCTCATCCCCCTGCTGCTGTGCTTCTGTTGACTATTCAGACTCATGCTGCTGCTGTGGTTCCAGCTCTCCGGGATTTCCGGATGGTTCACCCCCCTGCTGCTGCTGTTCATCCTCGACAGCTTCCCCCTGCTGCTGCTGTCATTCCCCCCCTGCTGCTGAAGGGGAGACCAGTCCCTCGTTGCCGCACGTCCAGCACCCCCACCCGGGCCATAGCCAGCCAGCCCGCCCCTAATCCTCTCAATTCCCAGCGCCGATGCACTGATCGGGCGGGGGGTACGTCCCTGTACCATTTCGCGGCTATCCTGCCGCGGACCAGTCCCGTCAGGGGTCGGTCACGACCTGAAGAGTTGATTCCCCCCCCGCCCCCCCCTCCGGGGGGGAGCTATACCTTCAGCACCGTCGTCCGGCTGCGCGGAAGGCCGGGAGCTACGCTTCGCTCCGCTCCCCCGCCTTCCGCTTGCCGGAAATCAGCACCACCAGGTCCTCCGCCGCGGGCGGTGTCCGCTACCGCTCATGGACGCCAGGCCGCGCGCCAACAACGCGCGCCGCCTGGCTTGGCCAGCACCTCGGCACCCGCCCCTCCGGTTTTGTCTGGCCCGCGTGCCCGGCCCTGGCAGTTTCTCCAGCTCCTTAGTCAACCTCGGCACGCCGGCCAGGACCTGAAGAGTTGATTCTCCCCCCTGCCCCCCGCTGGGGGGTTGCGGTTCTCCGTCCCTGGATCGCTCCGCCCTGGTCGCTCCCGGGAGACCTGCGTTCGGTCGCTCCTTCACTCCGCCTCCGCTGCGCTCCGTCTCCGTTCACTCGCTCCCTCTCTCCGGCCGCCCGTCCGCTCCCACGGCTCAGCCTTCCCGCTCCGGGCGGGTTGGGGCCTCCTGCCGAAGAGGCGCCGGCATCCCTGCCCGCGCCAGAGCCTCCCTGGCCGGCCTCCTGCCTTACCTCCCCGCGGGCGTCCTGCCCGCGTTTGGTAGCGGGGCCTGGCTCCCGCACCTCCCCGCACGGGTCCCGCGCCCTCCGCCGTCCGGCACGGCGCCCGCCAGGTTCCGCAAGCTCCACCTCGCGGGCTTGCGCCGTCCAGCTCCGGACGCTGGCCTTGGTCGCGGCCCAGGGGTCGTGGGTCGCCCTCCGCCCGCTCCGCGCCAGCCGTCTCCGGGGTCGCGGCTGCGCAAGCTACGCCGCCACCCCTCCGCCGTCCGGCACTCCGCTCCCGCCATGGGGTGCGTGTCCGCGTTGCCCCCTTCGGTCCCTCGACGCTTCGCCCCCCTCGCTGCGCTTCGGGCGGCTTCGCTGGCCCGCTCCCTGCGGGCCGTGCCATCCCTGGCAAGACGGGCAGGGGTCCCTCCCAGCCCGCAGATCGGTGCCCAGCCGGTAACACCGCACAGGCCGTCACCCAGCCATCGCAGTCAGTAAAGGTGGCGCTTCGCGCACTGGTTTGTTTCTGGTTGCAGCTTTCCAGGGTCAGTCAGTTCCCCAAGGCCACGGTGCCAGCGGGGCCACCGCAGGCCATCCCTGGCAAGCCTTCGCGGCTCCTGCCTTGGCTTTGAGTTTGCCGGGTCGGCATGGTCGCCTTCGGTCAGCCGCGTTGGCCGGCAAACCAAGGTGGCGCTTCGCGCACTGTTTAGGTTGGCGTGGTTGCACTCTTCACCCTTTTTGGCTGTAGAGGGTGGGTGGTCCCGCCTGGGTCGCCCTCGGCCAGGCACCGCCGAGCGCGCGGGGGTGGCAGGCCGTCCCTGGCAAGCCCGCGCGGCTCCTGCCTTGGCCAGCGGGCGCGGAACCGGCGCCCCCGCACTTGCTGGCACATCGCGCCGCGCCCATCCGGTGGCGCTGCGCGCACTGTTTCGGTTGGCGGGGTGGCGGTCCTCACCCTTTTTGGCCACCAGGGGGTTGGTCCCCGCCGGGGTTTCGGCACCGGCAAGCGCCCTGGGGTGGACTGGCCTTGGGGTGGTTGCACGTGTGCGGTTCGCCGGCTGGGTCATGGCCCGGTCCGGCCGTAGTTGTGCGGGGTGGCATCCTACTCAACCTCAGCTAATCGTCTAGTTTTCAACATCTTTTTTTTACACACTCCCTCAATTTAGCCTTAATTAGGCTATAATAGCGTATAGGGGGCTGGCATGGGGCCAGCCTCTTGGGGGTTCCCCGCCCTGGTCGGGGGCTGGTCACCTGGGGGGTGTCCAATGTCCGCTTCCGCTTCCCGCTTCTTTTCGGTCCCGGCTCGCTTCAACGGCCCCCCTCGGCGCCCTGTCTTTTCGTGCCGCTCAAGTCCCAGCGCACCGCCGCCCGTCTTGCCAGTGTCGCCGCCGCCCTGGGCTGGCGCGCCTGGGTCAAGCCGGGCAGCAAATGCGCCGTCTACCAGGCCCTCCCCCTGTCGCAGTCCATGCCGCCCTGGGCTTGCAAGGTCGAGCTCCCCTCGGGGGTATCGGCCGCCGCCGCCCGCGCCCGCCTGGCCGCCGCCTATCGCGCCGCGCCCGCCGCTTAGTCCATCCACCCCGCCCCCCGCCCTGGGGGGCATCCACCAAAAGGACAGCAACCATGTGGCAAAAACAAGTCCTCTGGCATTGGTTGCCAGAGCATGCCAAAGGGCAAACCCACCGCATGTTCCCCCGCAGTCGCCGTCCCATCGGCCCCGGGGATGGGTGGATTTACCGTTACAGCATTCATGAGCCGCCGCCGGGGTATGTCGGCCCCGTCCCTTATTGCGTCGTTCACTCGCGCGTCAAGGGCTAGCCCGCGTCGTCCCCCCTGGCCCGGGGGG
>JAGVUH010000647.1 GCA_019136395.1 Gammaproteobacteria bacterium | reverse complement strand
CTGGGGTAGACGAGGTGGTAGGTCTGGGATAGGTGCAGCTCATCGTCCCCCTCCAGCAAGGCCATCAGGGCCGCGTAGGGTCGGCGGTCGCCGTCGCCGATGGCCAGTTCCACCTCCTGGATACGCAGCCAGCCTTCGCTCAGGGCCAGGGTCGGCGCCTCCGCGTGGCTGTTGCCGAGGAAGAGGGGGTAGAGAAATTCCTTGAGCTCGTTGTTGAGCAGCAAACCAACCTGCCCCTCACCATAAAGCCAGATCAGACCGCGAGGGTCCTCGGCATCCTTTTCATGCGCCCCGAACGCCGTCGCCCAGCCGGGGAAATAAGCGGTGTAGCGGCGTACGCGGCGTTCAGTCGGCATGGCGGTCCCCCTTGGTCTGTTTATCCGGATACTACCCGAACGGGGGCGGTTGGTCATGCGCTGTTTGGTGGGTGTTTGGTGGGGATGCGGCCTTTTGGCTGCGCGGCCATTTCTGCCGCACCGGCGGCCGTGGGGCCTTGGCCGGTCCTGGTCGGCAAATTGTCCACTGGACCGTTATGGCCTATGCTCTCAAGGAGGCTCTCCGGCTTGGCTTCTGCATGTGCTCCTCCGCAAATTGCGGCGCGTTCGCGTACGTCAAAGCGGTCAAATTTCCCGTAGGACGAGCCAACTCGATCATTTCTTCACCAATTTGCCCTACGTTGCCATAAATCGGACAGGCTCCCAGGCGGAGGGATATTCCATGCCGTGCCAAACTCAATCCCAATCCCGTACCCAGTCCCAGGCTTAGCACCAGCCCCAGTCAGCATTCGAGTCTTAGCCACAGACCCTCGTTGTTCCACCACCGCCACGCCCTCAACCCTGCCATTTCTCACCATGACCGCCACTCCCGCCATGAACGTGATGACCCGGCTCAAGCAGGCCACGGCTGCCCTGCACGCCGACGTCGAGGCCCTGCCGCGGATGCGCCGCCTGGTCGATCCGGAACTCACCCGTGAGGAATATCAGGATCTGCTGCGGCGCTTCTACCGGGCTAACCGCATCTGCGAGCACCACCTGCGCCAGCACGCGGCGGTGTGGGAGTCGCGGGGACTGGATTGGTCGACCCGGTTGGGCAAGACGAATTGGTTGGAAGAGGACCTGCGGCGGCTGGATCCCGGCTGGCGGCCATCTGCCCCTGACGCTCACCTGGTCATGACGCCAGTCGTCACGGCAACCAGCCTTGACGGTCCCAGCCTCAGACCCAGCCCCAGCCCCGGCAACGCAACGAAGGCCAGCGTCTCGCCGCCATGTGCCCCTGCCGAACCGATGGCAGGTACGGCTGGTGTTCGAACCCCAACGGCGGCGCCAGCCGAGCCCGACGCGGAGCCGGCCTCCGAGCCCTACTCGGGCGAGGGCTTCGCGCGTGCCGCCGGGTGCTTTTATGTTCTGGAAGGGGCGACCCTAGGGTCGCGAGTGATCTTGGGGCTACTGGGCCGGGCCCGGGAGCGGCCGGCCGGGGACGCCACGCGGTTCTTTCAGGGTTACGGCCCCCAGACCGGCGAACGCTGGGCTACCCTGGGCCGCGACCTGCAGGCTCATCTGGGCCAGGACGAGAAGGCTTTCAACCAGGCATTGGTGGCGGCCAGCGAGACCTATGCCTTTCTCGGGAGCATCCTTGGTGGCCGTTGATCGGGTTGCTGTAGCCGCCGAGAGGGGTGCCCTTAGTCTGCCCTTCGCCTGGCCTAAGGGTTTGCCCGGCAAAGGATCGCGCCTCAGGCCCGAGCCGGCGCGCCGGCCAGCAGCCTGGTGGTCATGAGGACGCGAGTGGAGATCCCCGGGCCCATGGGCGCCAGGCGGCGGCGTTTCTTCGCTCTTCGGCGGGTGACGCATCCCTTACTGCCCATACTGGGGGAGGCCGCTGCGCGGCTCATGGACCTGGCCCTCGGCCTGATGCTGCTTCTGGGGCTGGCCCCCCTATGGTTGGTGAGGGCCCTGGCCAGCCGGCTACAGGCAGGTACTGTCTTCATCCGTACCACCCGCATCGGCCGCTTCCGGGAACCCTTCGACGAACTGGCCTTCGCCGGTCGCGGGCCCCTGCGCGGTGCTGCGGTCTGGCTGAATATCCTGCGCGGAGAGATGGCCATCGTCGGCCCTAGGCCCCTGTCCGCGTCCGAGGCGGCGCAGGTGCCAGTCCGCGACCTGATGCGGTTCTCGGTCCGGCCGGGACTGATCTCCCCTTACCGCCTGCGTAGCCAGGTCGGCATCGCCCACGAGACCGAGTCGAAGCTGGACCGGGAACTGGTCTACGGCCAGAGCATGAAGGGTGACATCGGCCTGGCAGCCCGTTCGCTGGTGGCCGCCGCCCTCGGCGGCGGGGCCTCGGCCGAGGCCCCGCCCGTGCTCAACTTCTTTGGTATTCCGGTGGTCAATACCACCATGGCCGAGGCAGTGGCGTGGATCATCGCCCAGACCCAGGCAAACATGCGTCGTACCCTGGCCTTCGTCAATCCCGACTGCCTTAACATCGCCTGGCACCACGTCGCTTACCGGGCCTTCCTCGTCGGTGCCGACCGGGTCCTACCGGACGGTATAGGCATTCACCTTGGCTGTCGGATGCTGGGGACGGCCCTGCGCGAGAACGTCAACGGTACCGACCTCTTCCCGAAGCTGTGTGAGGCGGCGGCGGAGGCGGGCATCCCGCTCTACCTGCTTGGGGCCCGGCCGGGGATCGCGGCGGCAACGGCATCCAACATGCAGGCGCGTTACCCCGGACTGAGCATTGCCGGGGTCCGCGACGGTTTTTTCAGCCCCGAGGAGGAGCCGGGGGTGGTGGCGGCAATCAACGCCTCGGGGGCGGCCATCTTGCTGGTGGCCTTCGGAGTTCCCCGCCAGGAATTGTGGATCCAGCGCTGGCGCCAGGACCTGCGGCCAGCGGTGTGCATGGGTGTGGGCGGTCTCTTCGATTTCTATTCCGGCCGCATCCCTCGGGCGCCCGTCTGGATGCGCGAGATCGGCCTCGAATGGGTGTGGCGGCTGCTGCAGGAGCCCCGGCGCATGTGGCGCCGCTATATCATCGGTAACCCCCTCTTTCTGGCGCGCGTCTGGCACCAGTCTCGCCATCCCGGACGCTTTTCCCTGCCAGGCACTGGCGTGGGGGACGACCGGCCGTGAGCGAAATCCCGGATCATGCATGGGATGAGAAGCGATGATTATGCCCACCCACCAACAAAAACTGCGTGAACTGGTGCTGGCTCGTTACGGCAACCTATCCCGGGCGAGCCTGCGCCATCGCCTGCGTTTCCACCTCAAGCGTGCCGGCTGGGCGGGGGTGGTGCAGGGCTCCTACCTGGTCAAGCGGTTGCTGGATATCATCGCCTCAGGGGTCCTCCTGGTGTTGTTGCTACCCTTCTTCCTCCTGCTGGCGCTGCTGATCCGCCTGGAGTCCCCTGGGCCGGTCCTGTTCAAGCAGATTCGGGTCGGACGCTGGGGGGAACTCTTCACCATGTGGAAATTCCGCTCCATGTACGCTGACGCCGAGGCGCGCAAGGCCGAACTCCTCAAGCAGAACGAGATGCAGGGCGGGGTCATCTTCAAGATGCGTGACGATCCGCGCGTCACCCGCATCGGCCGCTTCATCCGCAAGACCTCCATCGACGAACTGCCCCAGTTGTGGAACGTCTTCAAGGGCGACATGTCCCTGGTCGGACCGCGCCCACCGGTGCCGGCGGAGGTCAACGAATATTCCCTGGCCGATCGCCGCCGGCTTGAGGTCATCCCCGGCATCACCTGCATCTGGCAGGTTTCGGGCCGGTCGGAGATCCCCTTCGACCAGCAGGTGGAACTGGATGTGGAATACATCCAATCCCAGTCCTTGTGGACGGACATCAAGCTGCTGCTCAAGACCATTCCCGCCCTTCTGCTAGGTAAGGGTGCCTATTAGAACCATCACCCTCTCCCCGTCCTGGCTGAGGGGCGGGGAGGCAACCGGGAGCCTTGCATCACATGCGCGCACTCGTCTTCGCCGACCGCCAGGGCGCTGAACTGGCGCCACTGACTGAGAATCTCCCCCTGGCCTTGCTGCCCGTGGCCGGCAAGGAGGTCCTGGTCCATTGCATCGAGGACCTGGTGGGCGCCGGGGTCCGGGAACTGCTCATCGTGGTCTCCGCCCATGCCGATCAGATCGAGGCCGCCCTGGGCGATGGCCGCCGTTGGGGTGCGGCCTTCCGCTTCGTTCTCAGCCGCGGCGAGGAGGATCCAGGGGAGGTCTGGCGACGACTGAGCCTGGCGGAAGATGAGCCGCTGCTGGCCTTGCGTGGCGACGTATTGCGGGCACCGGCGGTAGCGGCCTTTCTGGACCTGGCTCAGGGGCGGGCCGGGGCGCGACTGGTCGGCCACCTGGGTGACCCACGGGGCGGGCTAGTGCTGGTGCGCCCGCGCCTGGCCATGGCGGAGAGTTCCAGCGAACTGCCTGGTGGTGGGCCGGGTACCTTGAGCGGCCCAGTTGCAGATCAGTCGGTAATTACCGGTTTGGCCGGCACTGCGGTTACCCGTGCCGGGACTGATGACAGCGCATCTTCCGCCGCCATTGCTGGGGTTGCCCCCGCCCAGGGCATGGAGGTCGAGGTGCTCGCGGTACCAGCGGCCTTGGGCGATCTGCGCTGGTCGGTCCCCCGCGCTTCTGCGCGATCCGTTCCCTCCCTCGCAGTCGACTCCTTCGACCTACTACCGGCCCAGCTCAATCTGCTGACCAGCATCGGCGACTATCACCGCGCCAACCGCGATCTGGTCGCTGGCCGCTTCCTGGGCATCGCCTTGCCGGGGCGCATGGTGGCCCTGGGGCTCACCCTCGGGCGCCGGGCCCAGGTCTCGCCGAAGTGCCTTAAGCAGGGGGTCGCCTTCGTCGGCGCCAACAGTCGCGTCCACCCCGAGGCGGAGCTCCTTGGCGAGGTAGTCATCGGCGACGAGGTGGTGGTGGACCGTGGCGCCACCATTCGCGACAGCGTCATCCTCTCACGCACCTATGTCGGCGAATTGGTGGAGGTCGCCAACGCCGTGGTGGCCTCTAACCTCCTTATCCGTGTCGACACCGGCGCCGTGCTGCGCATCAGCGATGCCTTCCTGCTCGGCAACCTCGCCGAGGGGGGCATGGGCGGGGTCGCGGCGCGTGGGTTCGACCGCCTGTTCGGCCTGATGCTATTGCTGCTGTCCCTGCCGCTCTGGCCGCTGGCGGCCCTCCTGGCCGCCCGCGAGGCGGGCGGCGACCCCCTCCTGGCGGGCCGGGAGTACCTGGGCACCCGCCCCCCCTCCCCCAGCCACGAGGTCGCCGAGGCGCGCCCGCTGGTCCTGCGCCACTGGCGCACCGGCGTGCCTGTGCTGCGCCACTTGCCCTGGCTGATCGCCGTGGTCCGCGGCGATCTGCGCCTGGTGGGCGTCAGCCCCCTCACCCCCGAAGAGTCCGCCGCCCGGAATGAGGACTGGCAGTTCGTTCGCGACTCGGCCCCGGTGGGGCTCCTTGGTCCCACCCAACTCAACGTGCCGGCGGACGCCCCCATCGAGGAGCGCCTGCTCAGCGACGCCTTCTATGCCCGCCAGCGCAGTTGGGGGCGGGACATGGGCTTCCTCTGGCAAGGGCTGCGTCAGCTCTTCATCGCGCAGGCCTGGCGACGGCCGGATTGAAATCGCGGCGCAGCCAGATACCGCAATTGATTTGGGCTCCACCGACCGAAATGGCGGGATCCGGCTCGATGAAACAAACCCTGGTGGAGCGGGAAGCAGCAGAAAGCCCTGGTTTCAGTCAGCCTTAATTGATGATCGGTGCGCGTGGGAAGAGGCTGAGCCCGACCAGGTACTTGATCCCCAGGGCAATAGCCAGGACGAAGAGGCTGATCAGTAGATTGAAGCCGATAAGCAGCAGGACGACCAGGAGGATGTTGCCCTTGCGCGCCATGGGGGAGGTGAGGTCCCCCCGGTCCCGTTGCCGGCGATCCTTGCCGATATAGAGGACGGCGTAAAAGCGATAGGCGAGGAAGTCCAGCCAGAAGCGTAGATCGACCAGTTTGGGCGCCGGCTTGGGAATGGAGGCCCCCAGCAGGTCCTTCACCGCGGCCAGTTGCGCTGCCGACAGGCTGGCCCGGATCTCCGGGTCCATTTGCTCCAGGTAATAGTCGGGGGTTCTGGCCGAGTAGCCCAGCCGCTCACCGGCCTGGTTGGTTGTGGAATCAGACTGCATGGCTGCCTCGTCGTGCAAAAGCGGCTGGGCTGGCGATCATCGCGGGTTGCTCCCGAGGGATCTGAAGGCCTTGCGGCCAGGGATCGTGCGGGTGCCAGTGTAGCGGCCGTCCGTACCAGAGGTTCTCTAGGTTATTGAACACGGAATTGACGATAACCATGAAAAAAAGCCCCCATAGCATGGGCAGGAGCACCACGGCCAGGCTGGCTGAAGTATAGCGGGTACTCAGCAGGTGGATGCTGATCCCCGAAAAGGCGGAGAGCAGCAGGAACTCCAGTAGCAGCAGGGGGTAGTACAGGGTTTGCACCAGCTCCCGCATCCCGCTCGGCCAGGCGCTCCAGGCGTTGGCGTTCATCCAGAAAGAGGGTTCCTCCCGCAGATATGAAAACACAAGCAGGATGATCAGGAACATAAAGTTCACCACCGCGCCAGCGATGAGCAGGGGGGCGTTGGATGGGGCAGTTTTGCGGGGGTAACGGGAAGTTGGCCTAGCCGGGGCCATAGAGGACGACCCGGCCATCGCCGCTGCGGTAGATCGACACCAGGCCAAGACCTGCCAGGCGCTCCTCTAGGCCCTGACCTTCTCGCCGTCCACCCTCGGGGCCCAGGAGTGACTCGGCTTCCAGGACCACCCAGCGCACCCGATGCCGGGCCATCAGGTCACGTATTTCGGTCTCGGTCAGTTGGTTGGCAAAGAGGGCCTGGGTTTCCGCCAGGACCCGATCGAAGTCGCCGGTCTGCCCCCGGGAGCCGATCACCGTCGTTAGACCGCTGAACCGCGGCACCAGGTTACCCGTCTCGAAGCGGGCGAGCACGGTCCCCTCAGCAACGCCCGGCTGGCGACCGAGCCAGGCCAGGGCCTCGACCGTCTCCCGGTAGGCGTAGAGTTCCCCGGCGAAGTCCCTCACCTTGCGGAAGCTGTTGAGCCAATGAAAGGCACTAGAGGGTGCCACTAGGGCCAGCACCGTCATCAAGAGTACCGCCCGCGGCAGGGCGCGACTCCACCAGGGGCGGGTCTGGGCCCACTGCCAAAGCCAGAGACCCGTGGCCAGGGCCATGGGCACCGAGGCACCGATGGCCAGCCGGCGTTGAAAGTCGATGGGGGCGTAGACCGCCATGGGCAGGATCAGCAACCAGGCCGCCAGCCACTGCCAGGGCTCCAGGTCCCGCCCCAGGACCCGCGCCCGCTGAATGAGAAAGGCCAGGGCGCCGAGTAGGAGAAAGCCATAGCCCGCCAGGTAGCTCATTGGCGGCGGGGAGGCCGACTTGTTCTGCACCAGCCAGGCCTGCATACCGGGATTATGGTGGAGTATCCAGTAGTTGTAGAGGATGGGCCCGACAGCGATGAGTGCCAGGAGCAGGGGGTGGCGCCAGGTGCCGACCTCCAGGCGCCGGTGCCGAAGGCTGTGGAGACCGACGACCGCGAAGCAGAGACCCAGGGCGATGAGGACGTCGTAGGGGTGGACAAAGCTGAGGGCCGCGCACATGAGCCCGGCCAGGGCGGTCAGGCCGAGGCGATTGTCCCGCAGCCCCAGAGCCGCCCAGCGCAGGGTGAGAAGGAGTAGGGCGATGGCCGCCGTGAAGTGCGGCATCACCAGCATCGAGTAGAAGACATAGCCCTCGGGCACCCAGAGGTCGAAGGGCCGGTCCAGCAGTTCGGTGTCCGTAACCAGGCCGCCGTAGTCACCGGCGAAGAGACGGCTCAGGTTCCAGGCCCACCCCAACCCGGCGCCCAGGACGCAGAGGAGAAACAGCCAGCGGCGTTGGCGTCGTTCCTCAGCGAAGGTGGCGATGAAGAGCCACAAGCTCCAGGCCAGCAGGATCACCGCGAGGACCCGCAACAACTGGTAGGCCAGGTCGAGGGACCCCAGGGCACGCCCCAAGGCCCCGGCGAAGAGGAAGAAGAGGCTGAGCATGGCCCCCTCGTGGGGGATGCTGGTGTAGAGGTTGCGCAGGAAGACCTCACCCGCGGCGGCCTGGGTCATCCACATGAAATAGGTATTCTGGTCTTTGGCATTGAGCACGAAGCCCAGGAAGTAGCGATCGTCAGGCGCCGAGAGGTAGCCCAGCAGATAGGGCAGACTGGTCAGGGCGGCGATAAGCAGGCCCCAGGCGAGGGCCTCGCCCTGCTCCCGGGGGGGCAGGCGGCAGTTCTGGGAGGTGCTCATGGCGTCTTTAGGTAATCTCCGTATTTCCTTTGCGGCTGAAAAGGCCTGGTCATGGGTTGGGCCGCGGCGTAGCCGGCGTGAACGTTGTGCTGCTGGCCGGTGGTTCCGCTTGCCACAGGACGACCCGCCCAACTCGGGGAAAATGGAGTGTGTGAAGCTGTCGCATGCCAGGAATGCCGGTTTCTAGGACGGGCAGAAGTTCGGGGTTGGCCTCGCGCAGGTATTTCTCATAGAGGATCAGCACCGGGAAGTCCTGGTCCCGGGCCCAGGTGGCTAGCGCCTCCGGGGTTTCGGTCCAGCGTCGGGGCTCGCCTTTGCGACCGGCCCAGAAGGTGGAGGCGCTGACATAGCCGTAGCCATCTCCAGCGATGCGCAGATCCGCAGGCAGATTCGCCGCGATCCAGGCCCCCACCTCCCGGTGGAAGCCCCGCTGGTTCTCGGAGCTGTGGGCCAGGAGTGGGGTGATGGGTAGTAATAGTACCAGGAGGGCGGCGGCCAGACCGGGGATCGCGGCCCGGGCCAGGCGGGGGGAGGACTCCAGCTTCTGCTCCAGGAAACGTCCCAGGGCCACCACCCCGCCAGCGCCGAAGAGGCAGACACCGATCAGGGTCGGAAAGAGCAGCCGGGGTTCGAGCTGTAGGAGGGGGTAAAAGGCCAGGGGCCAGAGGGTGAAGAGCGCTAGGGGGAGTTCGGCGCGGCGTGCCCCGCCCCGATTGGCCACCAGCAGGGGCAGGGCCAGGGCGAAGAGCACCGCCGGCGAGAGAAGCACCCCAGGCAGGCGTTCGGCGGTGTAACGCAGGTTGCGGGGCCAGCGCGCCAGGAGGATGCCGATCCGTTCCCCCCAGCCCAGGGCCTGCGCCGGCCGTTCCGTCCCCCCGTAGGTTTCCCGGGCGGCGGCGCCCAGGTCGAGGGTCTCGATGTGCTCCTTGGCCAGGTTGCTGCCCTTGGCGAAGAGCCCCGGGGTGTCCCAGAGGGCATGGGTGACCGCCGCATAACCGGCGGTCAGGGCCGCCATCAGGGCCGCGGCCGTCAGCAGGGCACGCAGCGCCCCCCGCTCATGGCGGAGGAAAAAGCCGGCGGAGACCAGCAACAGGAGGATGAGGAGCAACCCCTCGTTGCGGACCAGGAAGTAGCTGCCCAGCCCCAGCCCCATCGCCAACACGGGGGCCGCCCCCCGCTGGCCCTGATAGAGGGCTGTGAGGCCCCAGATGCCCCAGGTCGCCATGCACAGGTAGAAGGACTCGGCGTAGCCGTTGACCGCATATTCGATCAGGCGCGGATGGAGGGCGGCCAGCAAGGCGGCGATGCTCCCGGCGGTCTCGCCATAGAGCCGCCGGCCGATGAAGTAGATGACTGCCACCAGCAGCAGGCCGGGGATGAGGGAGGCCAGCACCAGGGCCGGGTAGCGGTCGAGACCGGCGGCGATCAGCGGAACCTGCCAGAAATCGAACAGGCTGTGCCAGAAGCTGTCCGCCAGCCCGGCGGTCCCCTGGGCGGTGAACCAGGCGACCCAGGAATAGCTGACGGCATCGCCGTAGGCGACCGGGGCCAGGGCGAGGAAGGCCAGGCGCGTCAGCAGGGCGAGGAGGAGAATGCCGCCCAGCCAGTCCCAGCGCGGGGGAAGTGCCGCCGGCTCCAGCCGTGCCTCGCGGCGGAAGGCCAGGGTGGAGTCGGAGCGGAAGACCCCCAGGCGGTAACCGAGGAAGGTGACGGCCATGGCCGCCCCCACCGCCACGAGCTTGGCGAGGTTGATGGTCAGCACCGGCCCGACCTCGATCAGGAGGTGCAGGTACTTGGCGACGAAGAGAAAGACCGCCGAATTGACCACCAGACCCAGCAGGGCGACCAGGGCAAAGTTGGCCAGGGCCTGGGGCGCCTTGGCACCCTGCTGGAAGGTCCAGCGTGAGTTCATCCAGTAGGAGTTGGTGGCCGCCGCGAGGCAGGCGAGGGCCGAGATACCCAATAGCCCAAGGTCTCCGCTGGGGTGTAACAGCAGAAAGAGGGCGTTGGTGACGGCAAAATCGATGCCCGTGTTGATTAGGCCCACCAAGCCGAAACGGCCGAACTGGCCGGCGAGCCGCGACAAGGGGTTCATGGGGTGGACCTCTCAGTGCGAGGCGGCGGCCGCGGCGGGCCCGCCCGGGGCATGGCGCAGCAGGCCGGCATTGCGGCGGCGGATGCGGAAGATGGCCAGGAACATCTTGATGGCATCCTTCAGGGGGTTGACCTTGGAGCCGGCGACCTCGTGCCAGTTGACTGGCACTTCGGCGATACCGTAGCCGAAGAGTTGGGCGCGGTAGAGGAGTTCGACATCGAAGGCCCAGCCGGCCTCGTTGAGGTCCCGGAACAGTTCCCGGGCCACGTCGGTGCGGAACAGCTTGAAGCCGCACTGGGTGTCGCGGATACCGGGCACCGCGAGGAAGTTGACCACGGAATAGAAGACATTGCCCATGAGCTGACGTAGGCCGGTGCGTTCTCGCTCGGTCTCAGCGGATACCAGCCGCCGCGAGCCGATGGCGATCTCTGCCCGCTCGCCGACGGCGGCGAGCAGTTTGTCGATCTCGGCGATGGGCGTGGCACCGTCGGCATCGGTGAAGAGCACGTAGCGGCCCCGGGCCTCGAAAACGCCGCGCTCCACGGCCTTACCCTTACCCTGGTTCATCGTCTGCTGGATCAGGCGGATGCGCGGGTCGGTCGCCGCTACGCCACGCACATAGGCGGCGGTGCCGTCGCGGGAGCCGTCGTCGACTACCAGGACCTCGGCGGGCCTAGGACAGTGGTCGAGGTAGGCGCGGATGTCATCGAGATAAGCCGGGAGGCGCTGCTCCTCGTTGTAGGCGGGGATCACCAGGCTAACCAGTCGCTCGTCCCCAGTGGCGGTGTCGCCAGCAAAGGCCCAGCCGCCGGTTGGGCGCTGGCTGTGGGCGATGCGGGCGATGATGCCGGCATCCCGGAAGTCGGCGACCTGGAGCTTGTAGCGGGCTAGGTAGATGATGCCCAGGGGCAGCAGAGGCCAGAGGCGGGCGACGTGGAAGACCAGCAGGGCGGCGAGGGCGGTGGGTCCCAGGCCGGACAGGCCGCCGAGGAGGGCGGGCAGCTCGGCGATACCCAGGGCATAAGGCACCGGGGCAAGTTCGACGATGGCGGTGAAGCCGAGGTACAAGAGCAGCGCCAGCGGCAGGGGGAGGAGACTGGCCAGCGCCCAGATGAAGAGTCCACCCTCGATGCCCCAGGTCAGGGCTCCCATCGCCAGGTTAGCGGCGTGTCGGCCGGGAGCCACCCCTGGACCTGCCTGCCCCTGATCCGGCCCCCGTGCCCATCCCAGGGCGATAAGGCTGTAAAGGAGGCCGCCGGCGGCGCCAGCCGCGAGCAAGGCGGCTGCCCAGCCGATCCCATAGACCCAGGCCGCCAGGCTCAGGGCGCCCAGGGCGATCAGCCAGACGCTGGCGCCGCGGCTGCGCAGCCAGGCCAGGGCCTGGTCCCGCGGCTGGCCGGTCTCACGGACGATGAATTCCGCCTCGAAGGCCTTGCGCGGCAGGAGCGGGCTTAAGGTCTGGAGTATCTGTACCACGACCTCGAAGGACAGGGATTGGTGCAAGGACAGGGGGGCGCCAAAGAAGACCCGCCGCCTCAGCCCCCGCAGGAACAGGCCGGCAAGGGCCGCCAATTGCAGCTTGAGGGCGGCCAGATACCAAATACCGGGAATGTCCGGTCTCAGCACCCACCAGAGGAGCGCCAACAGTATCAGGAAACCAGCCAGCAGCAGCGAGGCGTTGGTGGTGGCGAGGGGGCGGCGAAGGTCGAGGCTTTGGGTGGTGGTGGCGCTCATCTGAAATCCGGGTTCGCGCGATGAGGATGCATCGGTTGCTTAGGGTTCGGCAAGGAGGGCTGCCTCCGCGCCTGACGTCCCGGCCCTATCAGCGTGACGGGGGAGCAGTGGGCGCCAGAAGCGATGTCTCCCATTAGGATAGCCCGCTTTTCCTGGTAATCTTGGATCAAAATCAGGCTAGGCCCAAATCCAGTTCTTCCCCTCTCTTTCAGATCCCGGTTCCGATTCCAGTCCCCGACCGAGCCCCAATCATGATCCCAAATCCGAGGGAGATCCGGCATGCCAAATAGCAGCACTCTCAGCACCGAGGCGGCCTATCAGCCGCCAGTGGCAATCGCCATGCGATCCTACAATGACCTCGCCGTTATCCGCCAGACCCTTGAGTGGGTCCTGAAGCAGGATTATCCCGAATTTACTCTGTGGAACTTTGACTCCTCCTCCACCGACGGCACCCTCGACATCATCCGCGACTACAACGCGCCTGAGCGCATCAGGCTCAACGACTCCCGCGACTACAACCCGGGCCGAGTGCTTAACGAGGCGGTGCGCACCGTGGGTGGGGAGGTGGTGGTCTTCCTCAATTCGGACGCTACCCCGGAGGGCCGGGACTGGCTGGCGCGCCTCGTCGCCCCCCTGGCCGATGCGGACGTAGGTGCGGTCTACGGCCGCCAGACGGCGCGGCCAGACTGTCGTTCCCTCTTCGCCAAGGATACCGAACGCGCCTTCGGTGACGGCCGAGAGGCTGCCACCTGGGTGCATTTCTTCTCCATGGCCAACGCGGGGGCGCGGCGCGAGGTCCTCGAGCGTTTCCCCTTCGAGACCCGCGTCCAATATTCCGAGGATATCGAGTGGTCCTATCGGCTCAAGCGAGCGGGTCTGCGCATCGCTTACGTGCCGGAGGCGGCGGCCACCCATTCCCACAACTACAACCTGCGCCAGTCCTACAAGCGTCACTTCGGCGAAGGCAAGGCCGAGGCCTGGATCTTCCGCGAGGGGGAGATCGATACCTCCCTGCTGCGCTATTGTCTGCTTCCTTTCGGCATGGAGGTCTTGCGCGATTTGGATTGGGGCCTGCGCCACCGTTCCCTGGACGCCCTGTTGCATAGCATCCCCCTGCGGGCGGTACAGAAGTGGGCGCGCTGGCAAGGGGTGCGCCAAGGCGTGCGGGAGGGGTTGTAAAGCCATGTCCAGTCCTAATCGCTTTACCCTCGACGGCGATGCGGCCGTCGAGGCACGCATCACCCGTGATCAGGTGGTGGTCGCCAGGGCGGTCACCGCCCTCCTCCAGCCACCTGCCTTTCGGGGCCTGGTACTCATGGGCGGCTATGGCCGAGGCGAAGGTGGTTATGTCTGGCGTGCCGGTAACCCCGAGCCCTACAACGATTACGACTATTTCGTGGTGGTGCGTGGGCTATCCCGGGCGGCAAGGGAAGCCCTGAGCCGGGACCTGGCGGCGGCGGCTAAGGCCCTGGAGGCGAAGGTCGGGGTCGAGGTGGACTTCGCGCTGCTGCGCGAGGAGCGCCTTCCGGCGGCGGAATACTCGCTGATGAATGCCGAGATGCTCTGGGGTCATCGGGTGGTGGCGGGCGAGCCGAACGTCCTGGCGGCGATGCCGCCCATGCCCTTCACCGGCCTGCCTCTGGGGGAGTTCACCCGCCTGCTGCTTAACCGTGGCAGCCTGTTGCTGATGAATCAACAGCGGCTCGCCGCTAGTGAGGCCCTGGATGCCGAGGCGCGGGAGGTCTTTTTCAAGTTCCTGTTCAAGGCCGTCCTGGCTTGCGGTGACGCCCGGCTGGCGGGCTATCGCCGCTATCACCCGTCCTATGTGGCCAAGGCAGAGCGCATGAAGGCCCTGGACTGGCTGGGAAAGGCAGACTTCCTTGGGCTCTACCAACAGGCATGGGAGCATAAGTTTCATCCGGATTATGGCCAATTCCACCAGGAGGATCCGATAGCATGGCAGGGGCGCGTGGTTGGGTTATGGCTGGAGACCCTGCGCTGGTTCGAGCAGGTCCGCACGGCGCTGATCATTCCCGACTGGACGGTCTATGGCTCCCCACGATTTCCCAAGGCTCAGGGTGGGCGCGACTGGGGTGGCCTGCGCAACGCTGCCATTACCCTGCGCGACTTTGGGCTGGCTGAACTTCTTCGCGACCCTCGTTGGTCGCTGCGCTATCCTCGGGAGCGGTTGATCGCCGCCTTGCCCCTGCTGCTGGCGAGCCCTGGCGCCTCGGTGGCGCCGGCCGTGGCTAATGCCTTGGCGCTTACTCCTGGCTTGGCCTGGTCAGAGGCCGTAATTGCCTTTCTCGCTTTGTGGCGCCGCTTCGCCTGAGGGGCCGCTAATGGTATTTTTCGGGTCGGCTGCCCTCTGAGGGCAACGCCGTGCATATCTCCAGGTAAGCCTGACGGTGGCCTGCCTGCTGTCGACACGCGGTCAGAGGCCAGCTGACCCTGCCAAACCTGGCCGAAAACCAGCCGACGACGGAGATAGTGGTCAGTGGTCCGTTGCCTTTGGCCTGGGGATGAGGTTCTCGTGGCTCAGCAGGGCAAAGGCCACCCCCACCTGGGCATATTCGGCGACTGTCGGTTCGGACATAGGCGGCAGGGCATCCACATCGGTGTAACGCCGCAGGACCGGGTAGGTGCCCCGGAAGTCTTCGGGATCCTTTGGTTGCGTCAGGCCAGGCTGTTCCGGCGGCAGATAGGCCGCGTTAACGGCGCGCATCTCTCCCCAGAGTGCCGGCAAGTGAAAGTGCGGGCCATGCACCGGGATGCCACGCAGGGGCGCTGTCTGGTCATCCATCTGCGATAGTTTAGACAGGGGGAAACGAGGTGAACGGGTCCCCAGGCCGGTGATGTAACTCAGGCCTTGGGGATTGGCCCCCAACTGGGGATGGGGGGTGAGCCAGGCCCAGTCGCGATAGTGCTCCTCTTCGGTCAAGCGATAGGCCTGTAAGAGCGGCAAGGTGGCAGCTGTGGAGCGGGCGAAGGAGCCCCAGCCCACCAACTGAATCGCCTGGTGCACCGGGGCCCGGAAGGGGTGCTCATCGGCACGGCGGATGCGCCAGTCTGCGGCGGCGATCAGGACCTCACGGGCCTGACGCACCAGGTTTTGGTCTTCTGGCTGCTGCTCTCGCCCGGAGTTAAAGGCCATCAGCCAGGCCCAGAGGGCCGCCAAAGCTTGATCCTTGAATGAAACATTGCCCGTCGGGTCCAGCTTGAGGCCTTTTACCAGACGCCGGTAGGCTTCCCGATAGCGCTCCCGCCCGGTGGTGCGGAACAACTCCGCGCTGGCCCACAGCAGGTTGTCCCTGGCCGAGGGATCGCCGTACTCGCCTGCATGGATGCCCGGAGGGTTGCGATAAGGCTCGCCCTCCGCGGGCCATTGGGGGTGGGTCTGGAGAAAGTCCCAGGCCTTTTCCGCAGCCTTGAGCACCGCATCCGCCCTGGCAGGTCGGTAGTCGTGTAGCATGCGGGCATGGCTGGCGGCGATGGCGGCGAAGATCGCGGTGGCATGGCTGGTCTTTTCGAAGATCACTCGTGGCTCTTCGATCAGGTGGGGCGGGACGCTGTCCCAGGTGGCGCTGGCGAGGCGGGAATAGACGCCGCCATCCCGCGAATCCTGCATGCTCAGCAGCCAGTCCATGCCCCATTCGAGTTCGTCCAGGACATCGGGCACACCATTGCCGCTTTCGGGGATGCCCAACTCCCCGTCCCTAAAGGCTTGTGGCGCCAGGTCCAGCCCGGCGCCGATCTGATACCAGACCGGGCCAAGGTTGACCACGTATTGACCGAAATCGCCGGCATCGAACCAACCGCGGGACAGGAACCGGTAGCCGCCCGCCGGTTCCTCGTTGCCCAGGGGGCTGGTCGCGACGGCGGCGTGAAAGACCCCGTCGAGTCGAGTAGGCACCCCGCCCTGGGGGCGCGCGTAACCGGGATCGGCCCAGGGGGGGGTGATCGGGGTGGCATTGCGGGAATGGTAGAAAAGCCGCAGCAGGGCGCGGTAGGCCGGGGCGTAGACGTCGGGGGCGATGGTGAAGGGGTCGGAAACGCCAAGCTCCGCCACCCGCAGCCGGTAGCGGCCCGGGGTGGTCAGGGCCGAGAAGTCCACCTCGTAGACGTCGTTGCCGCTCCAGGGATCGGCAGCGGCTCTCAGTCGCGCTTCACCCTGGAAAACCGCCTCGCCAGTCGTCGCCGAGATCACCTCGAAGTTCAGCCCTTCCAATGGCAATGGCCCTAGGGTTCCGAGCCAGTTGCCAAGATAGCCATACTTGCGGGCCTGGGGGGCATAACCGATTTGATTGACCTGAATCGAACTGGACCGACGGTCAGGTCGGTAGGCAACTGGCACGGCGGCGGCCACCTGGCCCAGGGTCTGGCCATTCGCGGTTGGTACCGCGGAGACGTCCAGCCGATAGTCGTGTCCGGGATCCAGGGGATAGGGAAAGAGGAGGTGTAGCCGGGCCTCGATAATCGGCTGGCGCTTGGCGGTGAGGCCGACCATCTGTTGGTCGCTACCCACCCCCAGTGCCCCTAGCGGCAGCCGATAGTGCGGGTCGGTGGGACTTACGAGGGTGTAACGCCCGGGTGCGGCCACGGCGCGGCCATGGTCCAGGCTGTCGATCCCCAAGGTCAGGGAACGCTGGGACCGGGTCTCCCAGAAGCGGAGACCAGCCGCGGGCGAAACCTCGATCTGACTGTCCGCCTGGGCGGCTGGGTCTAGGGCCAGGGGGGAGGTGATGCCCAATTGATCCCCACCGGCGTCAGCAGCGCCAGCCGTGGACCCGCCAAAGCCTGCTATTACCAGGCAGAGAGCGACGACAAGCCAGCGGGTAGTGGGGCTATGCTCGGCTAGGGGCTGACGTCCGGGTTTTTTTAGGGGGAGGATGACCGTCTTCCGCAGCACTCTGGTTCTCAAGGGGAACGAGCGATCATCTTCTTTTTGAACCTTGCGTCTCATTGGACGGGTGAGATCGTCTTCTGCAGGACGATGCCGGTCTGGATGGCCTGGATGGTCGGTACGATCTGGTTGAGCATGCGCGCCCAGGTGGCGAGACCCGTGGTGGGGACGAAGACGATATCGCCGGGCTCAAGTTGGACATCCTGGGCCTGGCCAGTGATGATCTGGTTGAAGTCAGCCACGATCAGAGTCGGGTTATGCAAAGAGCCACGCACCACGTGGATGCGCGACTTGTCCGCATCGGGGGTAAAGCCCTCGGCCAAGGCCAGAGTTCGGGACAGCGGCATCTCCTCACGGAAGGCGAAGAGGGCTGGAGCCTTGACCTCGCCAATAATGTAGATTTCCTTCGACAGGCCTGAGGGGATGCTGATGTAATCACCTGGCTGGATCTGGATGTTGAAACGCATGTCGCCCTGGCGCAATAGACGGACAAAATCCACCGGCAATATCTTTCCGTTACGGGAGACGAAAGAATGGGGCAGATCCGCTAGTTCCACGGAACTGGCCCGGTATTGTCCCTTGTTCAGACCACCGGCCTTGGCGATAGCATCCACCAGGCTGATATTGGTCGTGAGGGGAAAGACGCCGGGTTTCACTACCTCGCCGGCGATGGTGTAGGAGAGGCTGTTGAAAGCTTGCACTACCACCGTGACCTTAGGGGCGAGGAGGTATTGTTTCAGCCTTTCAGTGATGTCCGTCGTGAGCTCGTCCACCGTCCGGCCCTCAGCCTGGACGTCGCCGACCAAGGGGAAGGAGATCTTGCCGTCGGGACGAACGGGGATGTTTTCCAGGCTGAGGTCCGGCTCGTCATAGACGGAGATGCTTAGCATGTCCGATTTACCAAGGCGCGGCTGGTTGTCGAGCGCGGCGATGGTCTGCCTGAGTTCAGCAAGCTGCTCATCCACCGTGCGACCCTGGTTCTCTTCCTTGGGGGGCGGTGAAGATGGTGCGGGGGGCAGGGTGCTTGTCGGTGGCGCGGTTGTACCCTGAGCCAGCGCCGGGTGGGTGGTTGCACAGCCTCCCACTAGGGTGCCGTAGCAGACGCTGATCAGGAGACTGGTCAGGATCAGGAAGGAGGGGCGACCAGCACCGGAGGCTGAGGCCACAGTTGGGACAGGGCAAGGAATATAGGTTGCGTCCTTGCGGGCTTGTCCTGGGGTGTTCGGATTGTTGCGTTCAGGCCGCATGTCCGT
Organism: Gammaproteobacteria bacterium; assembly: GCA_019136395.1. The sequence continues at coordinate 21,056 of JAGVUH010000647.1, read as the reverse complement.
TGGCTCCGGCTGGGTCGGGTTGGGCTAATTTGAGACGCCCGCGGGCGGATTTTTTGCGTGATTTGGCGGGAGGCTCGAAGAGGGGTTTGCCGCTCAACAGGTCAGGCGGTACTTCGGTGAGCACCAGGGCGCGCAAGTTGACTCCCCGGGCCGCCAAGGTGTCAACCATTTCCGTAATATCCGCTCGCCGACCGCGGCCGCTACGCACCACCAGGAGGGCATTGCCGATGGCGGCGGCGGCCTCCAATACGGTCTCCTGGGCTGCCAGCGGCGGCAGGTCGAAGAGGACCTGGCGACCGGGGCGGCCCAGGCGACTGGCTAGGGTCGTGAACTGGCGTCGGCCCAGGGCCAGTAATCCCTGGTCGTCGGCGGGCAGCGGCTCCCCGGCCTCGACCAGGCGTAGGCCCGGCGTGGTTGTTTCCGCCAGGAGTGGGGGCGCCTGGCCACGTAGATTCGCGTAGAGCCCCGACTGGCGGGCGGCAAGGGCGTCGAGCCCCAGCAGGGCCGAAGGCCGTGGGCCGGCCTGGGAACGCAGGTCCGCGTCTACCAGGATCACCTCCCGCTCCTTAAGGGCGAGGGAAAGGGCCAGGTTGCTGGCCACCAGCGAGCGTCCTGCCTCAGCTTCGAGGCTGATCACCGCTAGGGAGCGCCAGTCCTCCTCTTGGAGTTGGCTGTCCAGGTCATTGACAAAGCGCCGGAACAGGATGGCAACGCCCGAGGCGGGCCGGGTCGGGTCGATGAGCCTGGATTCGCCTGGGGGTACCTGCTCGAACTCGGCGATCAGGTCGACGCCAGCGGCATCCCGGGCGTCGCGTCCGCTGCGCACCCAGGGGTCCATCAGTTCGAGGAGCAGGGCCAGGAAGAGACCGGTGCCGAGGCCGAGGATTGTGCCGCCGATCACTACCAGCTTGCGGCTGGAGGCCAATGGCTCCACCGGCGGGGTTGCCCGCTCGATGATGTCGAAGTTGGCCTCGTTACGTTCCATCATCACCCGGGCCTCCTGTACCCGGGTCGCCAGGTTCCGTTCCAGGATTTCCGTGGCGGCGAGCCGACCGCTGAGCAGTTCGTATTCCTTCTGTTTGGCGGTCAAAAGGGCGAGCTTGTCGCGCATCCCCGCCAAGGTACCTTCTAGGGCCTCCACCTGGGCCTCGCGGACCTTGATCTCGTCGATCAGCTCCTGAAGGCGCAGGTCCAGGTCCGCCCGCTGGGTGTTGGGTGAGTATGTGTTCTCGGGCACCGCCTCGTCGTTGCTCTCCTCGATCATCTGCTCCAGGACGCTAACGCGTTTCTCGAGTTTGATGACCTTGGGGTTCTCGTTGGTGTAGCGACTGCGGGCCTCCTGGAGTTGCCACTCATAGTCCGCTAGGCGCTGCTTGAGGGGGCTGCGGTAGACCGTGGAGCTGACGATCATCTCCGGCTGGGCGGCGATCAGGGCCTCAAGCCGGGCGCGGCCGGCATGCATGGCCTCGACCTCGGCCAGCTTGGTGCGGTACTCGGCGTCCAGGCGGGACAGGTCGCTCACCAGCACCTTCATCTCCGTTTCGAAGTCGGATACCCGGTTGGTCTCCCGGAAGGCCAGGAGTTCGGCGGTCTGGTCGCGCAGCTTGGCCCTGGCCTCATCCAACTGGGTGCCGTAGTTGGTGAAGGTCTCTGCCGCGTCCTGCCGGCGGATGGCGCGACTACGTTCGACGAAGGCCTCGGCTACCTGATTGGCAAGGGTGGCGGCGGTCCGGGGATCGTCCCAGGTGACCTTGATGTGGAAGATGCTGGAGTCCTTGCCCAGTGCCACGTCGATGGCGCCGGCCAGGGTACGCGGCAGGGCCTCGATGCCGGTGCGGTCGATCACCTCCTGCAGGGAGGTGGGCAGTTTGAGGGTGTCGAGCAGGGTCTTGAGGTTGTACTGCTGAGGCTTGTAGGGCTGGCCATCACCCAGGGTGAACTGGTCCTGATGGGTGCGCATGATGAGTGCCACCCCCGCCGACCACTGATGCTTCATGAGGGTGAGGGCGATGGCCAGGGCGCCCAGCATGATGACCAGGGCGACGCCGATCACCAGCCAGCGGCGTTTCCAGATGCCGCGGGTGAAGCGCGCCAGGTCGAGGCCCGGGGCCTTGCCCTTGCCGGTTTCAGCCTCTTCCTCGCCGAGGCCGGGGAAGGGTGGAAAGGACAGGGCCGGAGTGGGGCTCTCGCCCGGCCGCTCGGTGTGGGCTGGCTCGGCCCAGGGGGGGTCTCCGATGTCCGCTCCAAGCGGCACTTGGCCCCAGGTCGCGTCGGGCCCAACCCTGCGGGCGTCTCGCCATTCCTCGCCTCGGTTCGGGGTCGGAAGAGATCCTGAACCAGAATGAGGGCCGGGAAAGGCGCCAGATCCAGGCCTGGCGCTTGCCGGGCTGCCGGGGGTGTCGGTCGTCGCCCCAAGTTCCCATGCCGCTTCGCCTTGGCCATCCCGCGGGTCTTCTACACCCGTCGGGCCATCCTCCGCAACGCTCAGGGGGCGCGAATGGCGCTGGCGGAAACTGAGTTCGTCACTCATAGGCCGTCGGCACTGGCCTCGAACAGGCCGCCGTGACGCCGCAGGTCCCTGACCACCGTAGCGATGACCTCTTCGCTGAAGCGGGTCAGATCTTGGGTGCGGATGTGCTCCAGGGCGAGTTTGGCAATGCGGTTGACCTCGCGCGGGATGCCACGGCTGGCGCGGTAGAGGCCCTCCAGTGCCCGGGCGGAGAAGGGGAAAGGGCCCTGGTAACCGGCGACTTCAAGGCGATGCGTCAGGTAGGGGGCCAGTTCCCCCTCCTCCAGGGCCCCGAGGTGGTAACGCAGGCTGATGCGCTGATCCACCTGGGGCAGCTTGCGTACCCGTTGCCGCAATTCAGGCTGGCCGATGAGGATAAGGGTGAGAAAGTTCTGCCGTTCGGAGGCGATGTTGGTGAGTCCCTTGAGGGCGTCGAGGCTCGCCGGGTCGAGTTGCTGGGCCTCGTCCAGCAGGATCACCAGGTGGCGGTCGCGGTTGGCCACCAGTTCAGTCAGCAGCCGTTTGAAGGCGGAGAGGCGGCTGTAACGGTCAGCCAGTTCCCGCGACTCGACCCGCTCGCCACGCATCTGGCTGATGATTTCCAGGAGCAAGTCGTCGAAGTTGAGCAGGCCATTCTCGATGCTGACCCGCAGGTGCCGGTCACCACCGATGCGGGCATGGAGGACGGTCCGCAGGAGGGTTTTGCCGGAGCCGATCTCCCCCGTGAGCAGACCCATGCCCATGTTGCGGTCCTCGGCGAGGAACAGCAGGCGTGACAGAGCCTCCGCGTGGCCGATGGCGGGAAAAAAGTAGCGGGTGTCGCGGGTATTGTCGAAGGGTTGCCGTGGCGGGTTGAGTTCGCTCAGTGCACCCTTGGGGGAGTTGTCCATGACCGCCGTCTGTTGTGCCTGCCAGGGCTGGTTGTAATAGGGGAGGCTGATGGGAGTCGAGCCTACTGATAGGCATCATGAACTGATTTTCGGCTTTTCCGTACCGAAAACTGAAGCGTTATCGCTTGATTCGCAGTATATGACACCAGCCAGCCAGACAGGGGCCTGGTAGGCGTGGGCCGGCATGGGTCGCGGTGGTCCGACATCTCAGCCTGGACGCCGCCGGGCGTTGAGCCGCCTTGGGGTGGCGGTCGGGGAGACCTTGGTTGGGCCCGGAGCCTTGGCCGGTGGCGGTCCCCTGTCGCGGGCTGTCATCTGGTACCAGAGGGCGAGTCGTTTGCGCTGCTCCTTCTCTTGCTTGAGCCTGTCGCGCTCCAGCCGATCCAGTGAGGTGACAAAGCCAGCGAAGGCGAAGTAGGCCACCGTGATCTGAATCTGGCGAAAGAGCCACTCTAGGGTGCCGACGAACCAGTTGATGACAAAGGCGACGAAGATGCCGATGGCGACCACCCGTTCCAGGCTGTCTTGGCGTTTGAGGATGAAACGCAGGGCGATCCATAGGAAGGTGCCGGTCATCAGGACATAGAGGATGACCCCGACGCTGCCCATCTCGGCATAGTGCAACCAGAAGATGTGATGGGCGATGCCCCGGTCCAAGGGGCCAAGGCCCGCGTCCTCGCCAAAGCGCATGAAGTTGACGGCATAGGAATAATTGTTGATGCCGACGCCGAAGAAATACTCCTGGCCCATCATGGCGGAGGCGTCATTGGCCAGATGGCGGGACTCCGCCGATTCCTTCGGAGCCGTCTCGAAGCGCTGGATAATCGGCGGCAGGATGACCGCCAGGGCCGGGAGGGACAGCAGCAGCATCAGGCCGATGGCCGAGAGCTTTTTCTTGTTTTTGGTGGGCTTCTGCTTCAGGAAGAAGCTCAGGACAGCGATCATGGCGCAACCCAGCACCAGGGTGGCCATACCCCCGCGGGAGAGGGTGGCGACACTGGTGAGGACGCCGGCGCCCAGGGCGGCCCAGTAGATCAAACTGCGTTTGTCGAAGAGCTTCTCGCTGTCCTGCATGAGCACCGCGAAGATGATGAAGTTCAGCATGTTCTGGAAGGTGGCCAGGCTGTTCTGGTGGGGGAAGGATCCGCGGGGGGGGAAGGTACCGCGCACGTACTTATCCATCAGGACCTGGGAAAAGCTGTAAAAGGTCACCCCGACCACGCACCAGATGATGAAGCGCAGGTCCTCCTCGCTGCGCAGGTAGTTGTAGGCCACCCAGAAGGTGGCGTAGGCACGTATCAGCTTGGTGACGCCAAAGAAGGCGAATTGGGGCACCACGGCGGTGGCGATGGTCAGGGCGGACCAGGCCAGGTAGAGGGCCATCCACCACTCGTTGGGGTTGCGGTAGTACAGCTTGCGCTGTTGCCACCGGGGGGCCTTGAGCATGGTGACGATCAGGGTGATGGCCAACCAGTCGGTGACACCGAACTCCAGTCCGCGGATGTCGCCGCGGTAGTTGGTGTAGCTGAAGAAGGTCACGTCCACCGGGTTGATGGCCATGAAGAAGATGCCAGCTACGCAGACCTTCTCCATCCAGGAGAAGCGGATGGTCATGGGAATGGCGACAGCCAGGAAGCCGATCGTCATTGCCACGAAGATCAATTGCTTGACCTGGATGGGTTCGGGAAAGAGTTCGGGGGGGAGGGTCAAACGCGGCGCCTGCGCAAGAACTTGGTCAGGGAGAGGAAGAGATGGGCTGGCGGCGGCTGGTGACCGGCAGGACAGCGGACATCACCTGATAGCTCGGCGGTTCATTGCCCGGTGGTTTCCGCTTCACCCTTGGGCGGATTGTTCATGAAAAACTGGACACGCCGCGGCAAGGGGGGTACCCGCAATCGCTGTTCCTGTGGGGCCTGGCCGGGATAGAGTGGCATTGCGGTGAGTGTGAGGAAGCGGGTTTGGCTCGAATAGGCGAGGCGCCAGGTGAGCGGGGTGCGGCCGATGGGTTGGCCGTCCAGGTAGATCTCGGCGCTGGTGGGAGAGGAGAGGATTTCCACCTCGGCCTGGCTGGCACCGGGGGGAATGGGGGCTAAGGTCCCCGATAGGGGCGTACATGTCCCTCCGACGACCAGGTCCTCGCCGAACTCCGGGCCGCAGCTGCTCCGCCAGGGCTGGGTACAACTGGTGGCCAGGAGGGCGACTAAGATCCAGCAGCGCTTCATCCCCTGGTGACCCCAAGGAGTTCTTCCAGGACGGCGCTAGCCGCCTGGTCCCAAGTGAAGAGCGGTGCCCGGGCCAGCCCACGGGCGGCCAGGGTCGCGCGCAGCTCCGGCTCTTGCAGCAGGCGCTCCAGGGCGGAGGCGATGGCGGCCGGGTCCAGGGGGTCGAAAAGCAGCCCGGCCTCGTCCACCACCTCCGGGATACTGGAGATGTCCGAGGCGCAGACCGGGGTCCCGGCGGCCATGGCCTCCAGCAGGGGGATGCCGAAGCCCTCGAAGAGGGAGGGGAAGACCAGGGCGTCCGCCGCGGCGTAAAGGACCGGCAGGGTCTCGTTGGCGACGAAGCCGGGTAGGATCACCGCTTCGGTGAGCCCCAGTTCGCGAATCCGGGCCTCGATGATCTCGGCCCCGCTCCAGCGGCTGCCCACCAGGACCAGCTTGTGGGGCAGATCGGTCTCCGCCTTGAGTTGGGCGAAGGCCTCCAGCAGACGCACATGGTTTTTGCCCGGGTGTTCCAGCCGGGCCAGGTAGAGGACGAAGTCGGGTGGCAGGCCCAGCTCACGCCCGACCTGGGCTTTGGCCATGGCGCGGTCCAGGGGGCGGAACCGTGTTAGGTCGGCGCCGTTGGGGATGACGCGGATGCGCGCCGGATCGACCCCGGCGTAGCCCTCCAGGTCGCGGCGAGTGGACTGGCTAACGGCGATCACCCGCGTCAGGCGACGCATCATTCGTGGCAGGACGCGCATGACGTAGAAGGTGCGCAGGGCATCGTATTTTTGGGGTATGTGCAGTTGGGACAGGTCGTGGACCGTGCCCAGGCTCGGCACCCCGTACCACCAGGCCAGGCGGCGATTGCCGGCGGGCATGAAGGCTGCGTCGCAGTGGTGGCGGCGCAGGGCCAGGGGCCAGGCGATGAGGTGCCAGAAAATGCTGATGATCGGGTGGCCGGTCCAGGCGGGGCAGGCGATGACCCGCAGGCACGGGTGCCAGGAGCGGGCAAGGTCGGCGTCGGGCCGGTCGATGAAGACCAGGAACTCGTCCTCGGGCGCCAGTTCGGGCAGGCGGCCGATGATGTTGGCCATGTACTGGCTGATGCCGGACTTGCCGCGGTCGGCGGCGAAGGCCGAGATGCCGATCTTCATCGCATTCCCTCCAGAATCGCCATCAGGCGGTCGAGGTAGGCCCCGGGTTGGTAGCGTTCCCGCACCCGTTGGGCCCCCGCGGACCCTAGCTGGGCTTGCAGCCCTGGCTCAGTCAGCAGCCGGTGGATGACGGCAGCCAGCGCCCGGGTGTCGGCCTCGGGGGCCAGGAGGCCGGTGACGCCGTCCTCCAGCCAGTCGGGGATGCCGCCCACGGCGAAGCCCACCACTGGCCGCCCCCGGGCCATGGCCTCGATCCCGACCATGCCAAAGGGCTCGGGCCAGCGCGAGGGCACCGCCGTGAGGGCAGCGCGGGCGTACAGAGGGGCCAGATCCCCGTGACGAATCCAGCCGGTGAACTGGACCCGCGCGGCGATGCCCAGGCGCTCGGCCAGGGCGCGGCATTCCTCAAGATGGTTGCCGGTGCCGGCAATGGTCGCTCGCCAGGGGGGCGGCACCAGGGCCAGAGCGCGGAGGAGCAGATCGACCCCCTTGCCGCGGATCACCTGGCCAACGTAGAGGATCTCCGGCGGTTGCTCGGTCGCGACCTTGGTCCCAAGCCCCCCGGACTCGGCCATGGTCTCCGCCAAGGCCGCCGGGATGGGTGGCAGGATCTCGATGCGCTCCGCGGCGATGCCGTTCATCGCCAGTTCCTGGCGCATCCAGCGGCTGCCGACCAGGAAGCGGCGGACGGCGGCATGGGCGGCGATAGCCTGGCGCCGCTCGCTCACCACTTTCAGGGTGATCGGTAGCCGGGAGCCCGGCGGGCCCTTTTGGATAAAGCAGAGGTGGAGGTAGCAGGCCAGCCCCGCCGGTCGGTCGCAGATCCGGGTGCTGAGGGGGAAGTATTTGTGTCGGCGCAGGCAGACCAGGTCGTGGTCGTGGATCATCCGGGCGGTCGGCCAGCGCTCGGCCAGTCGGCGCACCAGCTCCGGCGCTTCGACCTTATGCAGCAGCAGGATTTCCGGGGCGAAGTCCGCCAGGAGGGCCTCTTCCTGGGAGGAGGTCTGGGCGAAGGCGGCGACAAATCCCGCCTGGGGTGATGGGTCCCGATGAAGCAGGGCCTGAGGCCAGCCGCGGGCGGCCAGGCCTAGGGCGGTGTCATGGAGGATCTGCTCGACCCCGCCATGGAACCCCGCGCGCTCGTGGACGTGGAGCAGGCGCATCTTCACCTCGGCCCAGGCCGGCGCTGATCCTGGAGGTCCTCATAGAGGGCCATCAGGCGCTGACTGATGCGGGACCAGTCGAATTCCTGGCGGGCCCTGGCCTGACCGGAAGCGGCCAGTCGTCCCGTCAGTTCTGGCTGGTCGAGGGCCTCGATCAGTTGACGAGCCAGATCCTCGGTGTCGCCAGGGGTGGTGAGGAGGATGTCCTCGCCCTCTCGGGTGAAGGAGGGGATGCCACCGACCCGGGACGCCACCACCGGCAGGCCCGCGGCCCAGGCCTCGAGGATGACGATGCCAAAGGGCTCGTGCAGGGAGGGCAGGCAGAAGATTTGGGCGGCGTGGAAGGCCCCCCGCAGCAGGGGGTCTTCGGGTCCTAGCCCCGGGATCAAGGTCAGGCGCTGTGCCAGACCCAGGTCATGGACCCGGGCCAGCAGGCGCTCCCGGTAACTTTCCACCGTTACCGGGCCGATGAGGATCAGGTGGGTGTCGGAGCGGGCGGCGGCGACCTGGGCGAAGGCCTCCGCCAGGCCGATCTGGTTCTTCTGGTAGTCGATGCGGCTGATGCAGAGGATGATTCGCCGCTCGGTCGGGATCTGGTATCTGGCGCGGAAGGCGGCTGCGTCGCCATGGGCGAAGAAGGGCGCGTCCACCCCGTTTGGCAGGAGTTCCACCCGCTGGTTGGGCAGGGCCTGGCGGGCCGCCTGGTACTCGTCCCCGCCGACGCAGATCACGGCGGCGGCGTCCTCCAGCACCCGCCGCGCCCCCAGCAGGGCGCCGAAGGCCCTGCCCCACTCGAAGCGCTGGCGGATGGGGGCCAGCATCTGGTCCATCTCGCCCTGGGGGACGGCGAAGAAGCCGCCGTGGAGGCTGACGACATAGGGGAGGCCCCTGATCCGGGCGGCGGTGCGGACCGTGCCGCCAACCCGCTTGCCAGTGTGGGCATGGAGAAGGTCCACCCCCGGCTCCCGGAGCAGGGCCCAGAGCAGGGAGAGGGAGAGGAGGTTGCCGCCCTTCCGGTCCATGTCCCGCCGGTCTTGTTCGGTCAGGCCCAGGAAGGGATAGGTGTAGGAAAAACGGCGGACGGGGACCCCCTGGAGGGTCTCGCGCGGTTGGTTGGCGAGGGCGAGGGAGGTGAAGATCTCGACCTGGTTGCCCGCGGTGATGAGGGCACGGCTGGTCTGGAGGATGGTGGTCTCGGTGCCGCCCCATTCGCTGGCGACGAAGCGCCGGGGGACTTGAATGATCTTCATGGGTTCGCCTCTGGCGCACCTGGCCGCCGCCCGACGACCCGTGCTGGGACGCCGACGGCGATGGACCAGGGCGGCACTGAACGGGTGACCACGGCCCCAGCGCCGACGATGCAGCCCCGGCCGAGGGTGACGCCCTGGAGGATGACGGCGTTGAGGCCAATCCAGACGTCATCCTCGATGACCACCGGCCCGGTGAGGACGGGTTGGTCGTTGATGGGGATATCGCAGCGCTCGCTCGCGTGGGAGACGGTATTGATGGTGGTATGGGCGGCCACCAGAACGTTGGCGCCGATACGCACCCCGCCGTTGCCGTAGACCAGGCAGAAGGGTCCCAGCCAGGAGCGGTCACCCAGGGAGACCTGGCCACGATTGGCGTTGATGATGACCGCGTCCTGAATCAATACCCGTTCACCCAGGCGGATGCCGGGGCGCTCTTCCGTATTGGCCCTCAGGGTGGCGTGGCGGCCGATGCGACAACCGGCGCTGATGTGGATTCGATCGGGAAACTGGAGGCTGACGCCCTGGTCGATCTCGCAACCGGGGCCCAGGGAGCCGAGGCGCAGACGATAGAGCAGAAGCCGGGCCTGGTTCAGGCGGTCTTTGATCAGGTGGATCAGGGCACGCATGTTGGGATCCCCGGTTTCAGCCCGTCAAACCGGCTTGCGGCTGGAGGTGGTCGGCCTGGGGTGGCGCCGATTGCGCAGCCTGGCCATCAATTGGCGGCGTTCCTCCGCCCGTACGCCGGTCCAGACGAAGACGTTGAAATAGATCAGGGCCGCGGCCGCGCCTTGGGGCAGGATCGCGCTGAAGTGATCAGCCGGCCATTGCCGGTCGAACAGCCAGGCGACCCCCAAGGCAGGAATAAGGGCGGGCACGGCGGGCAGAATGGCGTCCTTGAGGAAGGTCCAGGACTTCAGCCCGAGCCTTACGCAGGCCAGGGGAACGATGACTAGGGTCTCCACCAGCAGGGCTGCGGCCACCGTGGCCAGGGCCACGCCGGTGAGCCCCAGGAACTGGATCAGCAGGATGGAGAGTGCCAGATTGACCAGGGCCGAACCGCCCATGGCGAAGGCGACCAGGCGGTGGTGGCCGGTCATGCCCAGGACGTTGGCGGCATTGAGCTGGAGGCTGGTGAAGAAAACAGCGATTAGCAACAGGCGCAGCAAGGGGCCGGCGGCGGCGAAGTCAGGCCCCATCCAGGCCAGGATGAAGGCCTCGGCATGAAAGAAAAGTAGGGCGATGAAGGGCACGGCGATGGCCAGGAGGTAACGGGTGCCATCGAGGAGGATGCGACGGATGGTCGCCGCGTCCCCCGCCCCCTGGGACTGAGAGACCAGGGGCATGAGGGCGTTGGAAAACTGCTTGTTGAGCAGATAGGTGTACTCGCTCACCTTGGCGGCCACCGCGTAGACCGCCACCGCCGAGAGGGGCAGGAAGGCCTTGATCACCACCGGGTCGATGCGCAGGATGATCAGCACGGCAACGTTGGCGATGAAGAAATAGACGGAGATTTGAGTGAGCTCCCGCACCCGCCTCAGGCTGAAGAGTCGGGGCGAGAAGGAGAGTTCGGGGGTCAGGTGGTAAGCGAAGGGGATGAGGAGCAGCGTTGCGAGTAGCAGAGTGCTGGCGGTGGCGATGGCTAGTCCCAGTAGCCCCAGGCCCGCCTCCAGCAGGAGGACGATGAGCGCCGCGTTGGCCAGGGTGGTCCCCAACTCCACCAGATTGACTAGGGACATGCGCCCGGTCCCCACCAGGATGGCCTTGAACAGGCTGAGGGGAAAATTCAGGGCCACCACCGAGCCCAACAGCCAAAGGACCCAGGTGAAGGTCTGGCGCTGATCCGGGCTCAACTCGAATCCCAGGGCGACCGGGCCAGCCAGGGTGGCGACTAAGGCGAGGCAGAGCAGCCCGAGGGCTGAGTAGACCCCCAGCAGGGTGGCTAGCACCTGGTTACGTCCGGCGTGGTCCTGGCTGGCCGTCAGTTCCGCCACATACTTGACGGCGGCGGTAGCGAAACCGAGGTCCAGCAGGCCGAAGATGCCCACCACGGCGAAGATCAGCGACCAGAGGCCAAAGAGGTCGACTCCCAATCGCGCGACGATGTAGGGGGTGAGGAAGAATACCACCACCATGCCCACGAGGAAGCGCAGGTAGTTGCTGGCGATGTTGAGCACCCAGCGCATGGTTGCAGTCCTGGGCGTGGGGGCTCTTTAGACCCCGGCCTCGGCGCGCATCAGGTGGAAGACGTCGGTGATCACTTGGGCATCCACCGGCGGCGCGACATTGGCGAGCAGGGAGGCATCCGAGTCGGCGTCGTCCGGATGGTAGCCGTGCATGCCCGTGATGGGCTTGAGCCCCATGTGGCTGGGGACGACGAGGACCCCGGGGTTGGCGAGGAAGATAAGCTCGCCATACTGGTCGCCCTCAAAGTCGCAGCCCAGGGACTGCAATTCTTCCGGCGGCAGGATGCGGCCTTCGCTGATCCCCTCCAGCAACTCCAAGATGCGGTTGCGTGCCTCAGGCTGGTGGAACCAGAAGCGCCCCATGGTCGAGTCGTAGGTCGCGGTATAGTCCCGGCCAAAGGTGAGGCCCAGACCCTCGACCTGGGTCATGAGATCCAGGTGGGTGTGGATGGTGGCCATGCCATGGTCGGAGCAGATGAAGAGGCGCACCTCCGCATAGTGCTCTCCGGCGACCTTGAGCACCGCCTCCAGTTCCCGCTCGTACCAGGCCAGCTTGTCGTCCACCAGGGGGCTCTCCTTCCCAGCCTCGTGGAGCAGGGCGTCCATGGCGGCCATGTAAAGCAGGGCGAAGCGGATCTGGCCTTGGCGCAGATCGGCCTTGAGGGCCTCGAGGTTTTGTTCTTCCGGTTCCCGCCAGTTGGAGACATGGTAGGGCACCCCTGCCGCTTCCAGATGATCGAAGATGTTTTGACCGCGGTTCATGCCGCCGGGGACGAAGAGGTCCCGCTTTTCACAGTAGTCGAACTGGTCGATCTGGTCGAAGGGGATGTTGTAGAGCTGAAAGTAGCCGGTGTAGCCGTAGAAGCGCTTGACCAGCTTGCTGATCAGGTTGCGCACCCGGCCCCGGTCGACGATGGCCTTCGGGAGCAGTCCGAGGAGCTTGAGGGGGCGGAAGGGCGAGGTCTGGGGCGAATAGTAGAAAAAGGACCAGTGACGGTGGTCACGGGGCATGAGGCCGGTGAGGATGGAGGGGATGCAGGCTGATGAAAAACCAAACACAGAGCGCAACTTGCGCCGGAACGGCAGTCGTTCCTCAAGGAATTTCCGCCCCTTAAGCACCTCCCAGCCCAAGGCATCGATAAAGACGACCAGGGATACCCGAGGTGAGCGCGGGTCGGTGGCCGTGGTAGGCCCGGGTACGGACCGGTTCGGCTCGGGGGAACTCATCGTGTTACTCATCGCATCTCGTCCTCACGGTTCTGGTCATGCCTGACAGCCTGGGGTCGGGTTGGCGCCGTTCGTGTCTGGGGGGCGCTGGGTGACGTCGCAATGCCAGGCAGGGGGGATATCAACGACAGACCCCTTGGCGGTGAGGCCCCCTATCCAAATGCCCGCAGGGCAACCGTCTCGTCGTCGAAGATCTGAAAAACGGTCTGCAGGCGGGTCAACTCGAAGAGGGCGCGCACCGTGTCGCTCATGCCGCAGAGGTAAACGTCCCCTTGTCTTTTGCGCGCCGCCTGCAGGGCGCTGACTAGCACCGCCAGACCACTCGAATCCATTACGCTGGTGGCTTTCAGGTCGAGGATCAACTTACCACTCCCATGATCGATGATCTCCTTGAGGCTGGCGCGGGCGCCGGCGGCGTCGGCCATCATCAGACGTTCCGGCAGCGCGACAATATCGACGCCCTCCAGGGTATGCTGTTTGAGGTTCATGTGAGGGTTCTCCAATGGTGTCAAGTCGCGGCGTGGAGGCGGGTGCTTAAGATTCGGCGGCTAAATTTCTGGGGCTAGGGGCCGTCAACGCATTGAGGTCAAGGTCATGTCAGGGACAGGTCAGGTAAGGTAATAGGTGAGGGTCAGTACATTTTGCTTGTTCGTCCGATGGTAGCTCACCGCATGGGTCCATTCGTGAATGATCTGCCAGCCGCGCCCCGACTCGGCATCGGAGGCCGCCGGGGTCGCCGGGTCCAGCGCCCGGGCCGGCAGCGATTGACCCTCGTCGTGGATTGCCACCGCGACCGCCTCGGTGCTGCGGGTCCACTCTAGGTCGATGGGCCGGCCGGCCTCCCCTCCGTAAGCATGTTCGATGCAATTATTGAGTGCCTCGACGATGGCGGTGGTCAGCTTGAAGGCCGCCATGGCGTCGAGTCCGGCCTGGGCGCAGAGGTCCAGCAGTCTTGGTTGGAGGTCCGCTACCTCAGCCGGGTCGCTGTGCAGCTGCAGGTGCAGGCTGTCGGGGCGAGCTATGGCCTGGGCCTGAGGGGCCGCGGCGGCTGGGTCCTGGGTAAGGGGCAGGGTGGAGTCCTGGGTGGAGGTTACCGGGTTCATGAGGCGATCGGCTCCGAAGACGGTGGGACCTGGGATGCCGGCCTGTTCGCCACGCTGCCGCCGACGCCACTCAAGGTCAGCGGCCGTTCCAGCACCAGCAGGGAGATGTCGTCCTCGAAGTCCCGCGGCCCGCGCCAGTCCCGCAGGCGCTCGTCGAGGACGGCGGTTAGGCTGAGACCGGTCTGAGCGGCAAAGCTCAGGCTGGCCCGCAATTGGGCCTCGCCGAAGGCCTCCCCCTGGCGGTTACGACACTCGGTCACGCCGTCGGAATAGAGCACCAGCCTATCCCCGGGGGCCAGTTGTACCTCCTGGGCCTGATAATCCACCACGGGGAACATGCCGACGGGTAGCCCGCCCTGCTGAAGGGTGTCGATGCGGCCCGACTGGCGCAGGACCAGGGGATAGGGATGCGCCGCCAGGGCCAGCCGTATCCGCCCGGTGTGCTTTTCCAGGGTGCCGTAGGCGATGGTGGCGTAATTCTCCACCTCCCCGTCCCGACTGGTGAGCTGCCGGTTGAGGTCGGCGAGGAAGGTCGCCGGGTCGAAAAAGTCCGCCACGGCGGTCCCCGGTCCGCCGCCCGGTACCAGGGAGCGGCTCAGGCTCACGGAGAGCAGGGCCGCGGGGACGCCGTGGCCGGAGATATCCAGGTGGTAGAAGCCCACCAGGCCGGGGGTCAGCTCGAAAAAGTTGAAGCTGTCTCCGGAGACCTGGGCGGCGGGGAGGAAGAGCCAGTGGGCGCGAAAGGGGGAGGTCGCCTGGTCGCTGGTCGGCAGGAGCTGGCGCTGAATGCGGGCGGCGGTGGCCAGGTCGGCCTGGATCTGGTCGTAGGCCTGGGCGAGCCGGTTGCGGGATTCCAGCAGGTCGCGATTCTGTTCCCCCAAGCGCTGTTCCAGGGCCAGGATGCGCTCGCCCACCCGCAGGCGTGCCCGCAGCACCTGGGCCTCGAAGGGTTTGGTGACGAAGTCATCGGCCCCGGCGTTGAGCCCCTCCACCAGGTCGGCGCTGTCGGAGCGACCGGTGAGCAGGATGATATAGGCATAGTGGCCCAGGTCCGTGGTGCGCACGGCCCGGCAGAGTTCAGGGCCCGACATGCCGGGCATCATCCAGTCACAGATCACCAACCGGACGTCCTGGGCCAGCAGCAGGTCCAGACCGGCATGACCGTCCTCGGCCTCCAGCACCTCGTAACCCCAACGGCGCAGCAGGAGGCTGACGTAGAGGCGGGCGTCGGCGGCGTCATCGATGACCAGGATTTTCACGTGACTCCGGAAGTGGCGGGTGAAGGCGAAACGGGGACCGGTAAGGGCCATGAAATGGCTTCATTCTGAAACCCCGGGGCGCAATGTCAAGCGATTACCGTGCCTTCGCCTTCGCCGCGACTTTATGGGATCATCCCTCCCACAACGGAGGGTGCATGAATCAAAAAATCAATGACCTGATCATCAGGATTCGGGAACTGGAGGAGGAGGTCGAGCGGGAGATCGCCAGCCGGCGGGACCAGTTCCACTTCACCCTGGAGGATCGCCGGGTGCGCTTCGAGCGGGAGGTGCTGATCCAGCACCGGCGGCTCAAGACCGGGATCCTGCGTTATCTGGCCCAGGCGCGCTTGCGCAACCTGGTCTCCGCGCCCATCATCTATGCCGTCTCCCTGCCGTTGTTGCTGGTCGACCTGGCGGTGACCGCCTACCAGTGGCTTTGTTTTCCCCTCTACGGCATTCCCCGGGTACGGCGGCGCGACTACTTCATTTTCGATCGCAGCAGCTTGGCCTATCTGAATTTCATCGAAAAGTTCAACTGCGCCTATTGCGCCTATGCCACCGGTCTGACGAGCTATGTCATGGAAATCGTCGGGCGGACGGAACAATATTGGTGTCCCATTAAACATGCCCGGCGGGTCCTGGAGGCTCACTCCCGCTACGAGCGGTTCGTGGATTTTGGCGATGCCGAGGCCTATCGGGCGGAGTTGGAGGCCCTGCGCCGGGATTTTTCGCTGCCCGCCGCCGCGGCGCCGGTGGGTCCTGACCCGGCCGGAAACCCTGAACACTGATCCCCCGCTGGGTGATGAGGACAAGATCATGATCGAGGAATTGCGTGGGACCCTGCTGTTGTCCCGCCTCTCTTCTGAGCAACTGGAGCGGGTGGCGCGGCGGGCGGTGCGCTCTCGTCTGGCGGACGGACAACTGCTCTTCAGTCAGGCGGATCCCTTCGAGCGCTTCTATCTGGTCCTGTCTGGGCAGATGCGGCTCTTCCGCCTGTCGCCGGAGGGGGCGGAAAAGGTAATCGAGATCATCGGGCCCGGGGAGACCTTCGCCGAGGCCCTGATGTTCATGAATGCCGCCCGCTATCCGGTGTGCGCGGCGGCGCTGGGTCCCACCGAGCTCATCGGCGTCGACAGCCGGGATTTCGCCCGCATGCTGCGGGAGTCCGTCGATACCTGCCTGCTGTTGTTGGGCGACCTCAGCCAGCGGCTCAAGGGCTTGGTGCGGGAGATCGACAACATCAGCCTCCATTCCGCCAGCAGTCGCTTCGCCAGCTATCTCCTGTCCCTGAGCCCCGCCCAGGGTGAGGAGCTGGCCCTCGACATGCGCAAGGGGATCATCGCCTCGCGGCTCTCCATCAAACCGGAGACCTTCTCGCGGATCGAAAAGGACCTGAGCGATCAGGGGATCATTGCCGTCCACGATCAGGGGATCATTGCCGTCCAGGGCATGCGGGTCAAGATCCGCAACCTGGCGGCCCTGGAACGGCTGGCGGGACTGGGCGAATTCCGGGAGCTGGCCGCCCTGCCCTGCCAAGGCTGAGCGCCACAACCTCAGGTACTCCTGGCAATGGGGTCAGCGCCGCGCGTCCGCGCCCCGGGTGCGCTTGATCCAGCTCACCAGGTTCTTGTGCAGTTCTTTGAGTCCCAGGGGCTTGCTCAGGTAGTCGTCCATCCCGGCGTCCAGGCAGCGTTCTCGATCCCCTGGCATAGCCAGGGGCCAGGGCGGTGAGGGCGATGATGGGGGTGAGGCGCAGGGTGGGATCGCCGCGCAGGCGGCGGGTGGCCTCCAGGCCATCCATTTCCGGCATCTGCACGTCCATGAGGATGATGTCCGGTAGCCAGGCGCGGGCGGCGGCGATGGCCTCCAGGCCGTTGCGCGCGGCCTGGACTTCGAAGCCCCGCAGGCGCAGATAGGTGGAGACCATTTCCAGGTTGTCCGCGTTGTCTTCCGCCAGGAGCACCCGGGCCGGCTCCAGCGGTGACGCAGTGGCCGCGCCGGCCTCCTCCCGGGCGCCCTCCTCCCCCTGGACGGCGCCGGCACCCTGGGCGGCGGGGTTCCAGGGGAGGATGAGGTCGAAGTGGCTGCCCGCCCCGACGGTGCTGGCGACCTCGATGGTGCCGCCGTGGAGCTGGGCCATGCCGTAGGCCAGGGCCAGGCCCAGGCCCGTGCCGCCGTACTGCCGGGACAGGCGGCTGTCGATCTGGACAAAGGGTTTGAACAGCCGGTCGAGTTGATCCGGCGGGATGCCGACCCCGGTGTCCCAGACGCGGATGCGCACCCGGCCCCGGAGGGCGTCCCCCGTCACGTCCAGGCCAATGACCCCGCCCTCGGGGGTGAACTTGACGGCGTTGCCCAGCAGGTTGATGAGCATCTGCTTGAGGCGGCGGCCATCGCCATGCACCAGTTGCACCGCCGGGTCCAGGCGGGTCTCCAGGCGCAGACCCTTGGCGGTGGCGGCCGGGCGGATCAGGCGCAGGCAGGCGTCCCACAACTGGTTGGCGGGTACCTGGTCCCAATGCAGGGTCATGCGCCCGGAGGCGACCCGCGACATGTCGAGGATGTCGTTGATCAGTTCCAGCAGGTGGGTGCCGTTGTCATGGATGGTCTGGGCGGCCTTGGCCTGCTGGGGGCTGAGGGCCCCGAGGAGGCCGTCCCCCATGGTCTCGGAGAGGCCGAGGATGCTGGTCAGGGGGGTGCGCAGCTCGTGGCTCATGGCCGCCAGGAATTCATCCTTGGCCCGGGCGGAACGGGTCAGTTCGGCATTGGCGCGGTCCAGTTCGGCGGTGCGTTCCCGGACCCGCTCGGCGAGCAGGGCCCGCTCCCGGACCAGGGCGTCATGAGCCTGGCGCAGGGCCTGCTCCGCCTGGCGGCGCTGGGAGATGTCGGAAAAATTGACCACCGCGCCGGCCAGTTCCCCATCGCGCAGGATGGGGTTGGCGTGGTACTCCACCGGGAAGGCAGTCCCGTCGACCCGCCAGAAGACCTCGTCATCCACGGAGACGGCGATGCCATCGTGAAAGACGCGGGTGCCGCGGCAGTCCGCCGCCGGGTAGGGGCTGCCGTCCGGGTGGCTGTGGTGCATGACCTCGTGCATTACCAGTCCTTCTAGGTCCGCCGGGCTGGCGTAACCCAGGAAGCGTGCCGCCGCCGGGTTGCAGAAGATGCACCGGCCACTGGTGTCGACGCCAAAGATGCCCTCGCTGGTCGACTCGAGCAGCAGCCGGGCATGGGCCTCGCTACGCCGCAGGCTTTCCTGGGAATGGGCCAGGTTCTCCTGCATGGTCTTGAGCGCGGCCAGCATCTCCGCGTTTTCGTCGCTGCCGGTGACGCGGATGGGGGTCGAGAAGTCCCCGGCGCTGACCCGCTGGGCAATGGCGGTGGCCATGGCGATGGGGCGGCCGATGGTCCGGTCCACCAACAGGATCAGCAGCACCACGGCCCCGGTCATGACCCCGGCCATGAGCAGGAAGATGTGGCGCTCCACGCCGGCGATATCCCGGGCGATACCGTCCAGGGTGAGGTCCTTGTGCTTGAGGGCGGCCTTGACCACCTCGTCCATCAGGTCCGTCGGGCGTCGATCGATCCCCCGGACCCGCTGGTCCACGTCCAGGGGCGGACCCAGCGTCGCCATCCGGTATTCGGCCAGGGCGGCGCGGTAGGCCGCCCCCAGTTGGACATGGGCCTCAAGGAACTGGTGGGCGATCTGCCGCGCCTCTGGATCAGCCTCCAGCAGGTCGATCAGTTGCACCAGGGAGTGACGGGTGTTGTCCTCTTCCCGGGCGAACTGGGCCTGGTAGAGCTCGTAAAGCCCGGGTTCCTGCCCGCGGAGCAGGATGTTTTTCCACTCCTGCACCTGTTTCTTGAAGTTGACCTGGGTGGTGAGGGCGCTGGCGACGATCCGGGAACTGGTCTCCCGGACCTCGGTGGTCCGAGGTCTCCCGGACCTCGGTGGTCCGACTGTTGGCCTGCTGGTAGAGCGAAAAGGCGTAGAGGCCGGCCCCCAGGTTGACCACGAGGATGACGACCAGGCCGGCGGCGAATTTGGCCCGAATCGTCACGGCCTTACCCCCCGCGCCGCGCTCGGGCGCCGGGGAGCCCCGGACGGCTTGGTGGCTGGGGACACGGGCATGCTGGCGAGTGGCTTTATCGCGGATGGTGGCTTGGGTGCTGGCCTGACTATTCCACCGTGACCGAATGGCTGAGCAGGGCAAAAAAATTTACTCATCTGATCAGCCTCATGGTAGGGAGCATTTTCCCTGTGTAAGGGACCATTATCAACATAGATGGACTCAGAGCTGCCCTCTAAACCGTCATGACAGCCATCACCGATTTGTTGTTTTTTTGCGACTGACACAAGCAGGCTAGAGATGGTCTCAGAAAACTCAATATCAATACGATGCTGCTTCATCACCGATTTGTTGTTTTTTTGCGACTGACACAAGCAGGCTAGAGATGGTCTCAGAAAACTCAATATCAATACGATGCTGCTTCTTGTCAGTATCAAAAAATACACTAATACGGTTGATAATAGAACTGACGACATTCTTTCGGTCTAATTCTGAAAGCCTTTCGATCTGGTCCAATGACTTCCATTTGATTCCATCAGTCAGCAACCCGCTCAAATCATGAAGCTTTTCAATAATAGGATGAACAAATTCACTTGGTTCAGCATATCGTTCCCATATCTGTTTAAGAACTGATATTATCATGTCCCAGACTAATTTATCAGTCTTAGCTATGTTAATGGATCTAACCATTGAACATTCGCTCCCACGATTCCAAGTCGGGTTTTTATTATCACGTTTTTTCCAAGCCTTTTCGCTTTTTGCGCAGTAATAAAGATTCTGATTACCTACTTTTTGTGTTTTTCCTCCCATTGGAGATCCACAATGACCGCAAAACAAAACTCCTCTAAGTAAATAAAAATGCTTAATTGGATTTAACTGATTTTTTTGTTCCAAAATAATTTTTCTTTTATTTTGAGCAGTCTGGAATAGATGTGAGTCGATGATCGAAGGCGTCTGTATTCGAACAGTCTCACCAACCATCTTATCTGTATAGTCGAAATAACCAGAATAGAAAGGGTTACGGAGAATTAATTGGATTGATCCCAATGACCATTGGGAGTTTCCACGCCGAGTCAACACCCCCTGCCGTGATAGAAATGACTGGATCTCTTTGACGGATGAACCACTGCAATACCAATTATAAATTTTTTGAACCCACACGCTTTCAAAAGAATCGATTTCCACGCGTCGATTACTCAATCGATATCCAAAAGGAGGGGGTCCACCTTTCCAGTTACCTTGCTGAACCTTTTGGAAACGACCGAGACGTGATCGTTCGGCACGAATTCGGTTGTCGTATTGACTGATCTCGCTCAAGATACCAAGCATCAAGTCATCAACCGGGTTTTTCAATTTCATTTGCCCGGATGCAGTGTGCAATGTTACACCATGGGCAAGCAACTTATACCTAATTACTGCCCATGTCTGTTGGTTTCGAGATAGACGGTCTGTGTTGTACACGAAAAGGTGTTTTACATCCCCTGACTCGATCAATGTCAATAGACTTACCAGGACTGGACGGTTTTTTAGGTCATCATAAAAGCTTGACTGACCGCCTTCGTTCCAAAGACGAAAATTAAATCCAAGATCGGTTGCTTTTCGTATCCCCTGAAGTTTTTGAGCTTCCAAGGAGGTTCCTTCAGCTTCCTGGATGGCTGAAGAAACACGGGTATAGATGTGAAGGATGTTTGTCATGCACAGACTATCCAAAAATCCATCACCCAAGGACAACACTTGATTATTATCAACCGAAGCCTGTTGTCTTTAATGATGGCTAGATAGAAAGTCCCCTTGTCATAACCAAGGAGAAACCCATGACTAGATCAATCGAACAAGCTCTTGCCCTCGTTCCTGTCAACAAACCTAAAAGTATCAATCCAGTCGTACAACGTCGTTCACGACTGCTTAAGTCGATTCGACGACAACAATCATTAGTAGAAGCATATAAGGCTGGGGAGAAAACTCTGCGAACTTGGTTCTGGATGAACGAAGACGGGAAGATATATTTGCAGATCAAATATGGAAAACTACCACTTGAACT